>CAVKHB010000096.1:0-5705 GCA_963656005.1 Coriobacteriaceae bacterium | reverse complement strand
AGCTTATGCAGGCGCAAAGTTTGGTGTTATTGGGCTTGCTCAAAGTTTTGCACTGGAACTTGTAGAAAACGGAATAAAGGTTAATGCCATTTGTCCGGGTAATTTCCTTGATGGACCGCTATGGAGCGACCCAGAAAAGGGACTTTTTGTTCAGTATCTAAATACGGGAAAGGTTCCTGGAGCAAAAACAGTGGCAGATGTTAGAAAGTATTATGAAGCAAAGGTTCCTATGAAAAGAGGTTGTACCTCTGCCGATGTCATGAGGGCTCTTTTTTACATAGTGGAACAGGAATATGAAACAGGACAGGCTGTCCCGGTTACCGGTGGACAGGTAATGCTTAATTAACCCCAGAGACAGGAGGATTTTATGTCATTATTAAAAACTACAGCAATTAGACTTTATGGTGTAAACGACCTTAGGATGGAGACCTTTGAAATTCCTGAAATAAAGGAAGATGAAGTTCTTCTTGAGATAGTAACGAACTCGGTATGTATGAGTGATCACAAAGCTGCTGCACAGGGAGCCGCTCACAAGAGAGTTCCTGACGATATTGCTCAAAATCCAATAATTATCGGTCATGAATTTTGTGGAAAAATTATTCAAGTAGGTAAAAAGTGGGCAAGTCAGTATGAAGTAGGCCAGCTTTGCTCAATTCAGCCTGCAATTAATTACAAAGGCATGATGCGCAATCCTGGTTACAGCTTCCCATATTGTGGTGGAGACAGCATTTATGCAATAATCCCAGCTCACATCATAGAAGGTGGCGGACTTCTGAAATACAATGGCGATGCCTTCTTTAATGGTTCTCTTGCGGAGCCTGTAAGCTGCATTGTAGGTACTTTCCACGCAATGTATCACACAA
The DNA here is from genome assembly GCA_963656005.1 of Coriobacteriaceae bacterium. Lineage (GTDB taxonomy): Bacteria > Spirochaetota > Spirochaetia > Sphaerochaetales > Sphaerochaetaceae > UBA9732. Next base: position 4,842 of record CAVKHB010000096.1, on the reverse strand, counting down.
AAGAAGGCTGCTACGAGCACGATATGGGCATTGTTGAAGGCGGCAATTTGGCAATCATTGCTGGTGTTGGTCCAATGGGCCTTGGTGCAATAGATTACGCCATTCACAACCCAAGAAAGCCCGGCCTCTTGGTGGTAACAGACATAGATGAGGCCCGTCTTGCACGCGCACAAGAACTTTTATCGGTGGAAGAAGCGGCAAAAAATGGTGTAAAACTCGTCTACGTCAACACAAAAGATGTCCAAGACCCAGTTAGCATGTTAATTGGTCTCACACGAGATGGCCACGGTTACGATGATGTCTTGGTCATGGCACCAGTCAAGCCTCTTGTAGAGCAGGCCGATTCCATTTTAGCTCATGACGGGTGCTTGAACTTCTTCGCCGGCCCCAACAAGACCGATTTCTCTGCAATGCTGAATTTTTATAATGTTCATTATGCTTCACATCATCTTGTTGGCACTAGCGGTGGCACAACAAATGACATGATAGAGTCTTTGGATATGATGTCAAAGGGGCTTTTAACACCTTCCTCCATGATTACACACATTGGAGGTCTGGACGCCGTCCCATCAACGATAATCAATTTGCCTTCAATTCCTGGTGGGAAAAAGCTTATTTATACTCATATTCAAATGCCTTTAACAGCCATTGCAGACTTTGAAGCTAAAGCAAAAGAAAATCCTTTGTTTGCTGAGCTCGATAAAATTGTTAAGGCTCATAAGGGCTTGTGGTGTGCTGAGGCAGAGAAGTATCTTCTCGAAAACTATTCCTGATTTTTGGAGGTTTTTGCAAAATTTATTATAGGAGGGTGGCATGAAAAAACATATTGCAATAGATTTAGGAGCAACTAGCGGAAGAGTCATTGTTGGAACTTTAAAGGAATTTGAAGAGGTTCATAGATTTCAAACCCCCAGTTGTGCTGTACTTGGAGAGCTTTATTGGGACGTTCATGCCATTTTCAATGAAATCCTGGAAGGCTTAAAGAAGTGCTTTGACAAGTACGGTGATGAGATTGTAAGCATAGGGATAGACGCCTGGGGCGTAGATTACGGCCTACTTGATGAAAGTGGCGCCTTGGTCAGTCCCGTCTATCATTATAGAGATGCAAGAACCTTACCTGTAATTGACAAGGTGGTTGAACTTGCAGGCGGGAAGGAACATTTGTATGAACAAAGTGGCATAGCTGTCCAAGCATTCAATACCATCTTTCAGTTGTATGCACACAAGAGCAATAGACCAAAAGATTTTGCAGCAGCTCGCCATTATTTAAGCTTTCCAGATCTTCTAAATTACTGGCTTACTGGAGTTGTTTGTAATGAGCTTACTCATGCTTCAACCACTCAATTGTTAAACCCACATACTAATGACTGGAATTGGGATTTGATAGCCCAATTAGGCTTTGACAAAGAACTTTTTGGCACCATTGTGCCATGTGGTACCATTGTTGGTAATTTGACTGAAGCTTTACAGAAAAAGCTTGGAGCCTCTTCTGATGTTGTAGTAGTTGCAACTGCGGCACACGATACTGCTAGTGCTGTAGTTGCAGTTCCTTCCGTAGATGAAGAGTATCCGCTTTTCCTTTCTTCTGGGACTTGGTCAATCTTAGGGGTTGGTTCAAAGGATCCTATTTTGACGCATCAAGCTTTTGAAGGTGAATTCTCAAATGAGAAAGGCTTAAGCGGGGAGGCCTTGTTCCTACAGAATATTATTGGAATGTGGATTCAAACAGAATGTGTACAATACTGGAAGTCTCTTGGAGAAGAACTTTCATGGAAAGAATTGGATGCTCAAACGGTTGAAGATGAAGCCTTCAATAGCTATATAAATCCCTTGGACGAGAGGTTTATGGGTCCAAATACACATGACAACCTTATGACGGATAGAATCATCAACTACTGTAAAGAAACTGGCCAAGAGGTTCCAAAGACCCATGGCCAATTTATGAGAACTATTTACAGAGGTCTAGCAATTGCATACGCAAAGGCAATTAAGACCTTGGAGAATATAGTTGGAAGAAAGTTTAGCTCTATTTATATAATAGGTGGTGGTTGTAAGAACGAAATCTTAGACAAGTGGACAGCAGAAGAAACAGGTCTTTGTGTGTACGCCGGTCCATCTGAAGCAACCTCTCTTGGAAATATTCTTTCCCAAGCAGTGGCTTGCAAGGCTGTTTCTTCCTTATCTGAGGGACGTGAAATTATCCAAAAATATCAGCACGTAAAGATTTTTAAGTAATCGTCTTTCGTTAAAAAAATAGGGCTGCCGTTTAGCACGACAGCCCATTTTTATGCTTAGTGAATCAATACTTTGCATAGAGTGGACCAAGAGCCTGACATGCTCTGTAGTCCTGTCCTTCCTTGTCTTCTCCAAATGCATTCCAGTAACTTGGTCTAAAGATTTCGTCTTCTGGAATATTGTGCATGCATACTGGAATTCTCAGCATAGAACAAAGTGTAATAATGTCAGCTCCTACGTGGCCATAAGCAATGGCTCCGTGGTTTGCTCCCCAATTATTCATAACCGAGTAGACATCCTTGAAAGCACCCTTGCCCGTGACTCTTGGAGCAAAATATGTGCTTGGCCAGGTTGGGTCTGTTCTTCCCGCAATCTTCTCATGTACTTCTTGTGGAAGGTCGCAAGTCCAGCCTTCTGCAATTTGCATTACAGGACCAAGGCCCTTAATGATGTTAAGTCTAATCATTGTACATGGCATACCACCTCTTGTGAGGAAGCAGGAGCTAAAACCGCCGCCACGGAAGTATGGTCCGTTTGCAACTTCCCATTGAACATTCTTCATGGACTCAATGACATCGGTCTCAGTGATGTTCCAGAATTCCTTGCCACATGGTTTGCCATCACAATCAACCATTCTGCCCTCTGCGTCCAAAGTGGTGGAGCCGCTATTTCTCAAGTCCAAGAAGCCGTGCTCTGCAAGACCCTCTGGCTTCCATCCAGTGACTCTCTCACAAGCATCTGGTGACCAATAAGTTCTTACGTCGCTGAACATTGCTGGCTTGTTGGTGACCAGTTTGCAGAAGAGCATTGCTGTTCCGTTGCAGAAATCGTTCTCAGTGGCCATGACAAAGGATTCTCTTATGCCGTTCCAATCCCAAGAAGTGTTGAGCATGGTTTCCATGAAGTCGCCATTGCACCAGTGGTCTGTCCATTGTCTTTGACCTTGGAAGCCCCCGTACAGTGCATTGTGGCCGTTGCCTTCTTCTGGATAGCCCATTTTCTTAAGTTTTGGGTTGCCAATCATTAGGTCTCTGCCAATAATGGTCATCTTGACGCAGAATTCCCAGTCTTTCTTTCTTTGCTCGTCGCTTCTTGCCCAGTCTCCCTTGTTGACTTTGTCTGGGGCTTCTATGCAGTATTCATGAACCCAATCCATTGCTTTCTTGAATTCTTCAGGGTCGTAAATACCTTCTTCAATTCTTCGTTCAATTTCGCACATATCAATGGCTTCAGTACCCATCCCAAGGTAGGCCTGTAAGAAGTCTTGGTCTACAATTGAACCAGCAATACCCATTGCACAGCCACCAATAGACAGGTAATTCTTGCCTCTCATTGTAACTGCTGCAAGAGCAACTCTTGCAAAACGGAGAATCTTATCTTTTACATCTTCAGGAATGACATAATCATCTTTGTCTTGAACATCATGACCGTAAATGCCAAAGGCTGGAAGTCCTTTTTGTGAGTAAGCAGCAAGTGCACAGGCAAGATAGACTGCTCCTGGGCGTTCTGTTCCGTTTAACCCCCATACTGCTTTAATTGTGTGAGGATCGTGATCAATGGTTTCTGTTCCATAGCACCAACATGGAGTGACAGAAAGGGTAATTGCAACACCTTCCTTTTTGAACTTTGCTGCGCAGGCAGCAGCTTCAGCTACTCCACCAATGGTTGTGTCTGCAATTACGCACTCAAGTGGTTGTCCATTAGAATGCCTAACGTTCTCTGAGATGAGTCTTGCAGCGTTCTGTGCCATTTTCATAGTCTGTTCTTCAAGTGACTCTCTAACTCCTTTTTGCCTTCCGTCAATGACTGGACGGATTCCAAGTTTTGGTAGATCCCCCTTATAACGAAGTTCTGGACCTACATTTTTAATTTTAGCCTCTTTTGCATTTGCCATAGTTGGTCTCCTGTGATAACATTTTATGTAATCGTTTACATTGTTACTATTATGAGTATCTCACAGTAAATGGTTACACGCAAGCTTTTTTTACATTTAAGGAGGTTGAAAATGTTAAAAGGTATTCCGTCAATTTTGTCACCTGAACTTCTCAAAATCTTAATGGAGATGGGACATGGAGATGAAATAGTAATTGGAGATGGCAATTTCCCAGCAGCAAATTATGCAAGGAATCTTATTAGATTGGATGGGCATGGAGCAAATGAGGTTCTTCAGGCAATACTTAAAGTTATGCCTTTAGATACCTATGCACCAAACGTTGTTTTAATGCAGAAAATGGAGTGCGATAAAGATTTAGATATTCCAATCTGGAAGGATTTTGAGAAAATAGCAAAGGAAGGAGACAGCGGTTTCAAGGGCTTAAATTATATAGATAGATTTGAGTTCTATGAGCGAGCAAAAGGGGCTTATGCTGTTATTGCAACAGGCGAAACCAGTATTTATGCAAATGTACTATTGAAAAAGGGTGTTGTTTCAGCTTAAGAGGGAAGATAAACAATTTAATGTAAACGTTTACTTTTTTTCTTGACAATTCCAATATTGTATAGCAACAATCTAATAGAGGGTAGTTTACCCAGGATTCATGAAAAGTGAAAAAAAGGAGCACAGATTTATGAAAAAAGCGATGATGGTTCTTTTGGTAGCTTTAGTAG
>CAVKHB010000095.1:0-5765 GCA_963656005.1 Coriobacteriaceae bacterium | reverse complement strand
GTGCGAGCAACATCTGCCGACGCATTACCCTGTGTAGCATGAGACCAGTCAATAATGTATGGCGTGCCCTCTGGGGTAATGATTACGTTGGAAGGATTGAAGTCTCCATGGCAAAGCTTAACGTGCTTAGGCATTCCACTAAGGCGCATCTTAAGCTCATATTTTACTGTAGCAGAAAGATTTGTTTCAGTAATCTTTCTTTTCATCTTATCTCTGAGCTTATTAAGCAGTGGGCACTTAAGAGCATGCATGCTAATTTGAAGATCAACAAACTCGTTAAGATACTTATCCTTCTTCTCTGGATGCTCTTCCATCAGTTGGGCTAAAGTTTTGCCTTCAATATAGTCATAAACAATGGCCCATCTGCCATCTTCTATGGGCATTACACCATAGATTTTTGGAATGTGAAGCCAAGTTTCCTCTACCCTAGCCTGATTGAGGGCTTCGTTAAGAATATCGGCCTTAGAAAAACTCTTATCAAAGACTTTGTAGCACTTGTTGCCATCTCTGTAGATAGTTTTGTGTTTTCTCGTTGCAATTACGTTGTCAAGATTCATATTAGCCCCCTATTTGGAAGATTTTTCTTGGAAATGCTGATTGCCATAGTAGGCATTCAGATACATCTGCTTGATTTCGCTCATAAGCGGATATCTTGGGTTAGCTCCAGTACACTGGTCATCAAAGGCCTGCTCTACCATTGCATCAAGTCTATTCAAGAAGTCTTGTTCATCAATGCCATACTCCTTGATGCTTCCCTTAATTCCAACTTTCTTCTTAAGATTATTGATGGCTGTGATAAGATTTTCAAGTTTTTCTTTATCGTTCTTGCCTCCAAGACCAAGTTCTGTTGCAATCTTTGCATATCTAGCAAGGGTATGTGGATGGTCGTACTGTGAGAATGTTCCCATCTTTGCTGGAACCTCAGAAGAGTTAAAGCGCAAGACCTCTTCAATCATCAAAGCATTTGCTACCCCATGTGGAAGATGGTGGAAGGCACCAAGTTTGTGAGCCATTGAGTGACAGACACCAAGGAAGGCATTTGCAAAAGCCATACCAGCCATAGTTGCTGCATTAGCCATTTTTTCACGGGCTTCAACATCCACAAGGCCATTATCGTAGGCCCTTGGGAGGTATTCAAAAATGGTTTTAAGAGCCTGAAGTGCAAGGCCATCGGTATAATCGGTTGCCATCACAGAGGCATAGGCTTCAAGGGCGTGCGTTACAGCGTCAATGCCGGATGCAGCGGTGAGGCCTCTTGGGGCGGTCATGTGCAAATCAGTGTCAATTATGGCCATCTTTGGGAGAAGCTCGTAGTCTGCAAGTGGGTATTTAACTCCCGTGGTCTCGTCTGTGATGACTGCAAAAGGAGTGACCTCGCTTCCAGTACCAGCGGATGTGGAGATTGCAATGAAATAGGCCTTTTCACCCATCTTTGGAAAGGTGTAAACGCGCTTTCTGATATCGATAAATCTCATTGCCATGTCCATGAAATCTGCTTCTGGATGCTCGTAGAGAACCCACATGATTTTTCCAGCGTCCATAGCTGAACCACCACCAAGAGCAATGATGCAATCTGGCTGGAAGGCTGTCATCTGCGCTGCACCACGCTTTGCACAGGATAGGGTTGGATCTGGCTCAACATCAAAGAAGCACTCGTGCACAATGCCCATCTCATCTAACTTATCGGTAATTGGTTTTGTGTAACCGTTCTTGTAAAGGAAGCTGTCTGTAACAATGAATGCACGCTTTTTGCCCATGACGGTCTTAAGTTCATCAAGTGCAACTGGAAGACAGCCTTTCTTAATATAAACCTTCTCAGGTGCTCTAAACCACAGCATATTCTGTCTCCTTTCTGCAACTGTCTTAATATTGAGTAGGTGCTTAACACCAACGTTCTCGCTAACACTATTTCCGCCCCAAGAACCGCAGCCAAGGGTAAGAGATGGTGTGAGTTTAAAGTTGTAAAGGTCTCCAATTCCACCCTGTGAAGAAGGAGTATTTACCAGAATTCTGCAAGTTTTCATCCGTTTTTCAAACTCTTGAAGTTTTTCTCTCTGGCTTACTGCATCAAGATAGATAGATGAGGTATGACCATAGCCACCATCTGCAATAAGATGCTCGGCCTTATCAAAGGCATCCTCAATATCCTTGGCCTTGTACATTGCAAGTACAGGAGAAAGTTTTTCGTGAGCAAATTCTTCTGAAAGATCTACGCTTTCTACTTCACCAATGAGAATCTTTGTAATCTCAGGAACCTGAATGCCAGAAATTTCAGCAATTTTAACAGCACTCTGTCCAACAATTCTTGCGTTAAGAGAACCGTTGATAAGAATGGTTTTTCTAACCTTATCAAGTTCTTCTGGATTAAGGAAATAACATCCTCTAGCCTTGAATTCTTTCTTAACTGCTTCATAAACCTTTTTATGAACAATAACAGACTGCTCGGAAGCGCAAATCATACCGTTATCAAAAGTCTTGGAATGAATGATTGAACTTACAGCCAAAACAATGTCTGCAGAATCGTCAATGATGGCTGGAGTATTTCCAGGACCAACACCAACAGCTGGTTTTCCAGAAGAATAAGCTGACTTAACCATACCTGGACCACCGGTTGCAAGAATCAAATCTGCATCCCTCATGATGAGGTTTGTAAGATCCAAACTTGGAACATCAATCCAATCAATAATACCCTCTGGAGCCCCTGCTTCAACGGCTGCTTCTAGAACAATTCTAGCTGCTTCAATGGTTGAATGTTTTGCTCTTGGGTGCGGACTAATAACAATTGCATTTCTTGTTTTAAGAGCCAAAAGACACTTAAAAATTGCAGTAGAGGTTGGGTTTGTGGTTGGAATAACCGCTGCAATAATTCCTACGGGTTCAGCAATCTTTGTAACGCCGTAAGCCTTGTCTTCTTCAATCACACCACAGGTCTTTACATGTCTATAGGCATTGTAAATGTGCTCTGCAGCGTAGTTGTTCTTGATAACCTTGTCTTCAACAACTCCCATTCCTGTTTCTTCAACAGCCATCTTTGCCAATGGGATTCTAGCTTTGTTTGCAGCTATTGCTGCAGCCAAAAAAATACGGTCAACCTGTTCTTGAGTGTAGGTAGCAAAAACCTTCTGAGCAGCTCTAACGCGAACCAGAGCCTTTTCCAGTGCTTCTACAGTGTCAATTGGTACCCTTTTCTGTTCCTTCATCTGTCGTTTTCCTCCAAACAATTTATGAAACATGGTAAGAGTACATGATTTTTACAAACTTTGAAAACTAAGGCTTTTGGATAACCATTATATAAAAAACACAATACCAAAGAGGTTTTACATGTTCAAAACATGAATAATCTCAGGCAAAAGCTGCTTCTTTCTGGAAAGTGTGTCCTGCATATCGTACACATGATCTGTCAATTCTTCGTAGGAAAGTTTACTTTCAAAAGGATAGTCAGTGGACAATAAAAGGCTCTTACCTTTAAGAACATCTGTAATCATCAACATTACCCAGTCTAAGTGGTTAAGAGCTTTAATTTTTTCCAGAGCCTGAAGATAGACATCTTTGTACCCGTAAACATCCTGCAAGGTTGGAACTTCACATTGTCCAATTCCTATGCTGATATTTGCCTCTTTGTATGTCTTAAAGTCACTTGTAATGACCGTTTCAGGGTCTCTAGTGGCAAGACTTCCAACATTACTGAACATGGATTTACCAAACTCTTCAAGATTAGCCACCCCGCTCATAGGAGCAAGTCTTTCTGCCGACCAAATATCAATTCCTGTTGTCGTTGGGCTCTTTAGAATAATGGTGTCAGACAAAATTCCGGCAAGAAGAACCTTAGAAGTAAGCTTATCTGGAACAACATTGTTTCTCAAAAAGAGCTGATAAATAATAGTACAAGTACTTCCAAGAGGCTCTGAATCAATGAAAATTGGCAAGTCCGTCTTTGGAGCGTCCAGTCTATGATGGTCAATTATTTCCTTGATTTCTGCTGTTTCCACGCCCCTGATACTTTGATCATGCTCATTGTGATCCACCAAAATTACACTGTACTTTGGCTTTTTCAAAAAACATCGGCGAGTAACAAAACCAGCATATTTTTCTCCGTCAAATACGGCAAGACCTCTGAGCTTTGAAGATGTAAGCTGCTCCTTGGCAGCATCAAACATATCCGATATTTGCAAAATTGGCCCTTGATTTCCAAGCACAGTAGACACTGCAGGAGTCATCCTGAGTTTTCTTAGCGTCTCCGCCATACCCTCGGTGGAAACATAAACGGTACCCTCAAAGCCATCTATATCCAACTTTTTTTCACTTGGAAGGTCAATAACGACTATCGCTGGCACCTTTGCCTTAAGAGCGCGCTTGAATAAAGCGTCATCATAATGCATGACAAGCATCTCGCTACTTGCATCGTTAAAGTTTTGGGCATCTGCCCTGATTGAGGCAGAAAACTCGGCTGGCTTGCCCAACTGCACATAGTAGCCGGGAATAACCTTACCAAAGTTTTCGGCTCTGAAAGAATAAAGCGGATAACGCTCGGAGTTATCTCTCAAAAACCAAGACGTGATATCGTCAACGCTCAAGAGGCCTATATACTTGTCCCCATCAAATATGGCTACAGCCGATGGCTTTGTTCTGTTATAGATAGAAACTAATTCAAAAATTGGAGCATTACAATCTACCACCTGCTCACCCACTCTCATTACGTCTCCAACCTTTGGATGAACGTCTCTCATATAAGGAAGACTTGGGAGATTAAGCTTATCAACCTGAGCTTGTACACTGTCCGACAAATGCCCACAGCGCACGGCCTTGTAATCATGGATTCTATCAATGGAACTCTTTAACACAGCATACGCATATGCCGAACATAAACTATCTAAATCTGGGTTCCTGTGTCCTGTAATGTAGACTTCGTTTTTTAATTCTTCACTTCTCATAACAGCTTAATAATAAACCCCAGCAGATTTGATGTCCACTGGGGTTTATGTTTATCTTTGAAATCTAATCTTGAACTTACTTAGCAAGATTTGCCTTGAGAGCTGCAATTTCAGCATCTGTAAGACCAATAGCCTTGAGGTAAGCCTGAGCACCGTACTGGAGATCAGCAGAGGTGACAGAAGAAATGTCATATTCTGCAGGAACGCCAAAAGCAGTCTTCAAAGTCTTGACAATGTTGCTATTTGCAATAGCTTCGTACTTTTCTGTGCCCTTTTCTACACCATAGTAGTTGTAGTAAGTGGTCATGTAGTCTTCAACAACCTCTTGTGCTGTTGCGCCCATCAAGCATTCAAGAAGAGCAGAAACAAAACCAGCTCTGTCCTTACCTTCTGTGCAGTGAACAGCATAAACACCAGGATTGTTTGCGAAGAATCTAAGACCTTCAGCAAGGCCAGCCTGGAAGTGAGAATCTGCAAAGTCAACACCAAGGTTCAAGTAGATGACATTCTGCTGTGAATAGTAGGAACCAGCAAAGCAATCTCTTGCCTCAGCAGTTGCCTTATCATCAGAAAGGTTCATGATGACTGTAACGCCAGCTTTCTTGATAGCAGCATCGGCATAAGTATTACGTCCAAGCTCTGCATTGACAGGGTTGCTTGTTCTGTAAAGGCAATTGCCCATACCGGTTGTCTTAATCTGGCGGAAGTTTGCAAACTCTTCATCTGTGAGGTTTGGATAGTCTTCTCTGTTGTTGGTTCTGTTAAGATCATGAAGAATATACTCTGCAAGATATCCACCCTGCTCATACATCTCAAAATCGACCTTCATTGGAA
>CAVKHB010000094.1:0-5895 GCA_963656005.1 Coriobacteriaceae bacterium | reverse complement strand
TGTCTCAATTGGAGATACCATTTGCAATAAGGATTATGCAAAGCCACTGGATAGAATTAAGGTGGATGAACCTACTGTTTCTATGCTGTTTAGTAAAAACATTTCTCCTCTAGCTGGAAAAGATGGAAAACAACTTACATCGGCTAAGATTTGGGACAGATTGTGTAAAGAAGCACTGAGAAACGTATCTATTCAGGTGGAAAAGAATGCAGACGATTCCTTTACTGTTAAGGGTCGTGGAGAGTTCCAAATGGCCATTATTGTTGAACAAATGCGCCGTGAAGGGTTTGAACTTTGTGTTGGCCGACCAAAAATTATCTTTAAGACGGACGAGCAGGGGCATAAGACAGAACCTGTTGAGTATCTTCTCATTGATTGTCCTGAAGAGTACAGCGGTACTGTCATGGAGAAACTTGCCAAGAGAAAGGCCTCTTTGAACAATATTAACTATCTTGAAAATTCACGTGTTAAGATGGAGTTCTCAATTCCTTCTAGAGGTCTCATTGGTTATAGAGACGAATTTCTCACCGATACTCGAGGTTATGGCATCATGAATAGCTCTCTTAGGGGTTATGAACCGTATAAGGGCGATTTTCCAGACAGAGCTTCTGGTTCACTTGTTTGTGACCGCGCAGGAGTTGCTGTTGCCTATGGTATTTGGGAGCTCGAGGATAGAGGCCGATTCTTCATAGTCCCAGGAGATCCTGTTTATGAAGGAGAGGTTGTTGGAGAGCGAAACCGAGAAGGAGATTTGCTGTTAAATCCAACTAGAACAAAGAAATTGACCAACCTTCGTGCCTCTGGACATGATGAAGCGGTGTCCTTAACTCCTGTTATGAAAATGACTCTTGAGCATGCTATGCGCTTTATCAAGGACGATGAACTTGTTGAAGTAACTCCTAATGCCATAAGAATGTGTAAGAAGGTCTTGGACAGTCAGAAGCGTAAGATTATGGAGAATAGGGGTTATCTTCCAGAATGTTTGCAGTGATTTTTCATTGACGTTGAGGTTTTTTTTAAGTATCTTTCGCCAGGCCATTATAAATGTGGCAAAGTAGGGAGGTTTTTTAAAAACCTCGAGGGGGAGTAAAATGAACAAGAAAGTTTTGGTCATTGCTTTAGTTCTGGTTCTTGCTGTTGGTTCCGTATTTGCAGGTTCAATGTTCACAGCAAAGAAGTCATCTGATGTTAAACTTGGTGCACAGCTTGGTTATGGTGCAAGGTCTTTTACTGTTTCAGGTAAAGAGTCTTTCAAGGGTACTTCTGTTAATTATTTGAACGGAGGTTTTTATGGTGCTTTCACATTTGAATATGCCATGAATAACGATCTTTCACTTAAGGCTGAAGCTGGTATTAATACAATGGGTACCACAAAAGTAACTACAACTATTAGTGGACATAGTACATCTGGTACCGGCTCAAGTAGTACACCTGTTAACTTCACAATTTTTGCTGGTGCTTTATACAACAAGGCTCTCAACAAAGAGCTTTCCATCTATGCTGGCGGTGGTGTTGACATGATGATTGGTAAGCTTTCAAGCGATGAAAATGCAGAAGTAAATGCTGCTATTGGTCTTGGTGCTGAAGCAGGTGTTTCCTACGCAGTAGACAAAAAGCTTGCTATTAACGGTGGAGCAAAGTTTGGTTGGCATTTTGTCAACACAAATGATGATGTTGAGAAAGCAAAGGTTGGTGATAACCACGGCACAAGCAATCTTACTTACAAGTTCTACGCAGGCGTAACCTACGCTCTATAATTAATTTGTAAGAACACGTGGTAGCGACCTTCGGGTCGCTTTTTTTTTACGTCAATAAGTGGTATTGTGTTCACATGACTAGAACAGTTCAAGTTGGCAACATATCTTTAGGTGGCAATTCTCCAATTGCGGTTCAAACAATGTACGACCTCCCGCTTTCCTCTTTAGAAGAGGGTTTTGAGGCACGTATGCATGTCCTTAAGGGCATGGGTTGTGACATTATACGCTTTTCCTATCCTACCATCTCTGAGCATGATGCTCTTTGTAGCGTTGTAAAACTCTGTCCAATGCCTGTTGTTGCTGACATCCATTTTGATTGGCGCAATGCCATGGATGCTATTGATTGCAAGGTGGCAAAGATAAGGATTAATCCTGGGAACATTGGGGCAAGATGGAAGACGGAAGAGGTTGTCAAAAAGGCAAAAGATAACAACGTGGCAATTAGAATTGGCCTAAATAGTGGCTCGTTACCTAAAAATGATAGTTTAAAACCAGTGGAAGACCTCATGGTGGATACGGCTTTGGAGTATATTTCTTGGTTTGAAAATTTGGGTTTTTTTAATACGGTTGTGTCGTTAAAGGCCTCAGATACGGAGACTAGCTACAAGGCTGCTTTGAAGTTTTCTCAAAATAGTGACTATCCTTTGCACTTGGGTGTAACTGAGGCAGGTGGTGTGGTATCTTCTTGCGTGCGTTCAACTTGGACGTTGGGTAGGCTCCTATCACAGGGCATTGGTGCAACCATTAGATACTCAATTACTGGCTCTATTGAGTCTGAAGTTTATGCTGCGGTGGAACTTCTAAGGACTTTGGGGCTAAGAAAGGGTGGGGTTAAGATTATTTCTTGTCCAATGTGCGGAAGAAAGAGTTTTGATAGCCAAGGATTTTTGAAAGAGGTGGAAGCTGATCTTCTTGCAACAGGTAAGGATATTACTGTTGCTATTATGGGCTGTCAGGTTAATGGACCTGGAGAGGCCAAGGGTGCTGATATTGCTATTTCTGGCATTGGAAACAACGTCTATTTGTATAAAAATGGAGAAGTTCTTAAGCAGGTTGAAGCGTGCCTCGCAAAGGAAGAACTACTTAAGGCTGTACAGGATTTTTGCTAATGAAGGATAAATTAGTTATTCGCGGTGCCTGTGAGCACAATCTTAAAAGCGTAAATCTAGATTTGGATAAGAATAAACTCATAGTAATATCGGGCTTATCGGGGAGTGGGAAGAGCTCGCTGGCCTTTGATACTATCTTTGCCGAGGGCCAGCGCAGGTATGTGGAGTCGCTGAGCTCGTATGCAAGGCAATTTCTTGGGCGGCTGGATAAGCCTGACGTGGAGATGATTGAGGGGCTTAGCCCTGCAATTGCTATTGAGCAGAAGACTACTGGGCGCAATCCGCGTTCTACCGTTGGCACTATCACGGAGATTTACGATTACTACCGTCTGTTGTGGGCGCGCATTGGTAAGGTGCATTGTCCGCAATGTGGGCGCGAAATAAGCAAGATGAGCGTGGATCAGATTATTAGTGCAATTTTTGCCAAGTGGGGCGAGGGTGCTAGGCTCATGATTCTGTCTCCTGTGGTGCTGGGGCGTAAGGGCGAGTATAAGAAGGTCTTTGAAGATGCAAGAAAGGCGGGCTTTCAGAGAGTGCGTGTGGACGGACAAATGCATTTGCTGGAAGAAAATATCGTTCTAGATAAGCAGGTCAAGCACAATATTAGCATTGTGGTGGATAGGCTTATTTTGAGCTCGGATTCTAGGCTGAGACTTTCTGATTCCATTGAAAAATCTACCGAGATGACTGGTGGCCTTGTTGAGGTGATGAGTGCGTCTTCTGGTGCAAATGGGGATGGTCTTGAGAGTATTGAGATGTACTCTGAGCAAAATAGCTGTCCTCATTGTGGAATCTCCATTGGAGAGATTCAACCAAGACTCTTTTCTTTCAATAATCCCTTTGGCGCTTGTCCTGAGTGTAACGGTCTGGGCTTTAAGACCATCTATGATGAAGACAAGATAATTCCTGATAAGACAAAGAGTTTCTCCCAGGGTGCAATTGCCTGTATTGGCAGTGGCCAAACCTATACTAGAGCTAAGTTTGATGCTTTTTCTAAGGGTTTGGGTTTTGATGCAAATACTCCTTTTAATACTTTAACAGAACAGCAGATGTATGCTGTGCTTTATGGTTCTTCAAAGCTGTATAGTGTTCACTATGAGGACAAAAATGGCTCAATGGACATGAATCATAGATGGCATGGTGTTGTTAATGACTTAAAACGCCGTTACGTGGAGACACTTAGCCCTGCAATTAAGACGTGGATTAGTTCGTTCCAAACTGAAATTGTCTGTCCACAATGTCATGGAGAGCGTCTAAAACCTGAGGCCTTAAGTGTTTATGTTGGTGGTAAAAATATTAACCAAGTTACAGCTTTAAGTGCAAAAGATAGCTTTGATTTTTTCTTGTCTCTTAACTTAACTGAAACAGAGCAACAGATTGCAGCACAAATACTTAAAGAAATTAAAGCTAGATTGCAATTTTTGAAAAATGTCGGTCTTGAATATTTGACGTTAAACAGAAACGCTGGGACTTTAAGTGGAGGAGAAGCTCAAAGAATTAGGCTTGCAACACAAATTGGCTCTGCTTTAAGTGGTGTTTTGTACGTCCTTGATGAGCCTTCTATTGGTCTACATCAACGTGATAATCAAAAATTGATTGATACGTTGAAAAACTTGCGAGATTTAGGCAACACTGTTCTTGTGGTGGAGCATGATGAATCTACAATTAGAGAGGCCGATTACGTTGTTGATATGGGTCCTGGAGCAGGAGCCCAAGGTGGTTATGTAATAGCCCAAGGTACGCCAGAAGAGATTGAAAAGAATCCCAACAGCATTACGGGGCAATTCTTGGACAGAAAGATTACAATTCCTGTTCCTTTTATGCGTAGACCGGGTAATGGAAAGCATCTAAAGGTTATTGGTGCAACAAAAAACAATCTTCACAACGTGGATTTTGATTTTCCACTTGGTAAATTGATTGTTTTAACTGGAGTTTCTGGCTCTGGAAAGAGTACTTTGTTAAATCAAATCCTAACACCTGCATTGAAAAACATTTTTAATAGAAAGCCTGAAGTTTTTGATGGTTATAGACGTCTTGAAGGTGTGGAGAATATAGACAAACTTATTCACATTGACCAAAGCCCAATTGGAAAGACTCCAAGATCTAACCCTGCAACCTATGTTGAGGTATGGGGAGCAATTAGAGATTTATTTGCAGAACTTCCAGAAAGTAGGGCACGCGGTTATAAGAGTGGAAGATTCTCATTTAACGTCACAGGTGGTAGATGTGAACATTGTCACGGTGATGGAACGCTGAAAATTGAGATGAATTTCCTTCCAGATGTCTATGTTACCTGTGATGTTTGTAGGGGAAAACGCTTTAATCAAGAGACGTTGGCTGTGACCTATAAGGGTAAGAATATAAACGATGTTCTTGAAATGACTGTAAGCGAAGCATTGGAGTTTTTCCAGTCTGTGCCTACAATTAAGAGAAAACTTCAAACCCTTGATAGCGTTGGACTTGGTTACATAAAACTTGGTCAAAGTGCTCTTACTTTAAGTGGAGGCGAGGCTCAACGGGTTAAACTGTCACTAGAGCTAAGTAAAATTGGTACAGGCAAGACCTTCTATATCTTGGATGAACCCACAACAGGTCTACACTTTGCAGACATAAAAAAATTGATGGAAGTAGTCAATAGGTTGGTGGATAATGGTAATACCGTTGTGATGATTGAACACAACCTAGATGTCATCAAACTTGCCGATTACATAATTGATCTTGGCCCTGAAGGTGGCGACGGTGGTGGTAATATTGTAGCACAGGGCACGCCAGAAGAGGTTTCTCTTTGCAAAGCCTCTTATACGGGCTATTATCTAAAAGAGATTCTGAATTAGGGGGGTTGTCATAACCTCAGGGTATTAGGGTTTGAAAAAGGCTACTTGGCTTGTTTTATTTTTACTTTTCCTCATGGTCTTTAGCATTTTTGCCTCTGATTCCGATAATATTGAGTCAGAGCCAGTTTCTGAAACGGTGAAAGTAGACAAGAACACAACTCGTATTGTCATTGAAAATGCTAATAGTCTATATAC
>CAVKHB010000093.1:2618-5912 GCA_963656005.1 Coriobacteriaceae bacterium | reverse complement strand
TTCCTATGGTCCTCCCCATTCCCATGCAACAGAATCAAGACATCTCCACTGCCCTTCTCCTCATAATTCATCACAATATCCATAGCCCGATATTACTAAAAATCCCCAAAAAAATCTCAAACTATTGACACACAAAGCACCATCGCATATATTAACGTATGAACATATTCTAATATGTTTAATTGTTAAACGAAAGCCAAACCACACAGGAGCAGAATTATGGCAAACGATAAACACAAGACAGAAAACGAACACGAAGAGCACGAAGACTGCTGTTGCCACGCAGAACATGGACACAACCACGAGTGCCACGCAGAGCATGAGCATCATGACCACCACGGCGGATGTGGTTGTTGCCACCATCATGGCGAAGAGGAAGAAGATCCAAAGAAAGAAATAATAAAGATAATAGTTGGTGCCGTGCTCTTAGTAGCAGGCCTACTAGTAAAGCATTTTGAACTGTCCTCCATACTCTACTACATACTATTAGCAGCCTCTTATCTAGTGCTAGGCTGGGAAGTTGCAGTAAATGCAATAAGAAATCTCTTTCACGGAGAGTTATTTGACGAAAACTTCCTAATGTTCATAGCCACAGTGGGCGCCGCCGCTCTTGGCGAATATATAGAAGCCGTTTCAGTAATGCTCTTCTATGACATAGGCGAATTTGCTCAAGATTCAATAGCAGAGAAATCAAGAGATAACATCAGTGCACTTATGGACATAGCCCCAGAAATTGCACGTGTAATCAAAGAAGACGGAAGCATCACAGAAGTTAGCCCAGAAGAAGTCCAAGTTGGACAACTAATCCAAGTACGTCCAGGAGAAAGAGTCCCACTAGATGGAACCGTTCTGGAGGGAAGCTCCTTTGTAGACATGAAAGCTATAACGGGCGAGAGCGTACCAGTTAAAGTTAACGCAGGAAATCAACTAATCAGCGGCTCAATAGTAACAGACGGAGTACTCACACTAAGAGCCGATACCGAATACAAAGACAGTACAGTAAAGAAAATACTTGATCTCGTAGAACATGCACAGGAAACAAAGGCTCCAACAGAACGATTCATCACAAGATTTGCAAAAATCTATACTCCAATAGTAATAGCAATAGCAGCCTTAGTATTCTTGATTCCTTCAATCATCACAGGACAGTGGACCTTGTGGCTTGGAAGAGCCCTTGTGTTCTTGGTCATTAGCTGCCCATGTGCCCTTGTTTTGTCCGTACCACTTGCCTTCTTTGCAGGCATGGGTGGATCTGCAAAAGAAGGAATTTTAATCAAAGGGGGAACACATCTTGAAATGCTTGCAAAAGCTCAGGCTGTAGCCTTTGATAAAACAGGAACAATAACTCAAGGAGTTTTTAACGTACAGAAAGTCATTACAGCAGAAGATGTTGACGAGACAGAAGTCTTCAAGACAGCCCTTGCAGTTGAGCAGAACAGCACGCACCCAATAGCCCTTTCATTGGTTGAATATTGTAAAGATAACAACCTTGAGAACGAGCTAGAATGCACAAATATTCAAGAGATTTCAGGCATGGGTCTTAAGGGCGAATATGATGGAAAAACCATCTATGCCGGCAACGATAAACTCATGCAGCAAATGGGAATAGAAGTTGACCCACAGAAGGCTCAACTACTTCAAACTGAAGTTGGCTCACTGGTCTACGTTGCCTGTGACAACAAGTGGCTTGGAACAATTATCATCAGCGACAAGATGAAGGCAAATGTTCCAGAGCAAATTGCAAAGCTCAAAGCCCTTGGAATAGTCAAAACTATCATGCTCAGTGGCGATAAAAAGCGCACCGCCCAGTATGTAGCAAAGAGCGCTGGTCTTGATAATTGCGAAGCAGAACTCCTTCCACAGCAAAAAGTTGAAAAGGTCAACGACCTCAAAGGCCAGTACATCACGGCTTACGTAGGAGATGGCATCAACGACGCCCCAGTCATTGCCACCGCCGACATTGGAATAGCCATGGGCGGCGTAGGTAGCGACAGCGCAATTGAAGCCAGCGGCGTAGTCATCATGACAGACGACATCTCCAAAATCCCGCAGGCCATCCAAATTGCACGCAAGACTGTCAAGATAGCCAAACAAAACATTGCCTTTGCCTTGGCTGTCAAAGTCTTGGCCATGGTACTTGGTGCACTAGGCCTCGCTGGCATGGAGGTTGCAATCTTCGCGGACGTAGGCGTTGCTCTTCTTGCCGTACTTAACTCCATGCGCGCCAGCAGAACTTAACCTCCAAAATCTTTTAAACCGATATCTTTAATAGAGCCCGCATTTTATGGTAGATTAATGGCTATGCAAGCAGAAAATATACGAAACATAGGCATTATGGCCCACATAGATGCGGGCAAAACAACTACCACAGAAAGAATACTCTTCTACACAGGAGAAAACCATAGAATTGGCGAAGTCGATAACGGTGAAGCCACAATGGACTGGATGGAGCAGGAGCAAGACAGAGGCATTACAATTACCAGTGCCGCAACAACTTGCTACTGGAGAGAAAAGCAAATCAACATCATTGACACTCCGGGACACGTAGACTTCACAGCAGAAGTTGAAAGAGCCCTCAGAGTTCTTGATGGAGCGGTTGGAGTCTTTTGCGCTGTAGGTGGGGTGGAGCCTCAAAGCGAAACCGTCTGGAGACAGGCAAATACCTACAAGGTTCCGCGCATAGCTTTCATCAATAAAATGGATAGACTTGGCGCTGATTTCTACAATGTGCTAGATGATATCAAGGCAAAGCTCAAAGAAGAACCAGTGCCACTATTCATCCCAGTTGGGAAAGAAAGCCGGTTTGAAGGTGTGATTGACCTGCTAAAAATGAAAAAAGTAGTCTTTGATGCCAGCACTGAAGGCTCAAAATATGACTATGTAGACATTCCCGCAGACTTGCAAGAAGAAGCTAATAAGTGGAGAGAAAATCTCATTGACGCAGTCTCCACCTACTCCGATGAAATCACAGAGCTCTACTTTGCTGGAGAAGAGATACCTTCAGATTTAATCATATCCACTCTAAGAAAATGCACTTTAGAGCGTCAGCTCTTGCCTGTTTTCGTGGGATCTTCGCTTAAAAATATCGGGGTACAATGTCTGCTGGACGGGATTGTGGACCTACTCCCCTCGCCTGCCGATATCCCACCCGTAATTGGAATTCATGCAAAAAAAGAGACAGAAGTGCTTGTGACCAACGACCCTAAAGGACCACCTCTTGCGCTGGTTTTCAAGGTTCAATATGACCGCGAGGCAGGCCCGTTGTGCTTCATAAGGGTGTACTCAGGCGTGTTC
>CAVKHB010000093.1:0-2608 GCA_963656005.1 Coriobacteriaceae bacterium | reverse complement strand
GTCTTGAATATTGGAAAGAAAAAGCGTGAAAGAATAAACAGGCTTTTGAGGATGCACGCAAATAGACCTGAAGAAATTCAGGAGCTCCGTTGTGGCGACATTGGCGTTGTGGTGGGCTTTAAGAATGCACAAACCGGTGACACCATTGGCTCGGAGGGGGCGCAAATCCTGCTTGAAAAGATGGTTTTCCCCGTGCCAGTGATATCGGTGGCCATTGAGCCAACTACGGCCAGTGACCAAGACAAGCTACAAAAGGCGTTGGAAATTCTTTCCACGGAAGACCCAACCTTTACCTGGAAGGACAATGAAGAAACTGGACAACTGGTCATAAGTGGTATGGGAGAACTTCACTTGGATGTACTAGTCACAAGGCTGACCAAAGAGCTTAAAGTCTCCTGTCAGGTGGGCAAACCACAGGTCACCTATAGAGAAAGCATTACACAAAGCGTTGAGCATACTCAAACCTTCAGTCGCATGATTGCAGGAAAGGAAAATGCAGCAGAAGTAACTTTACGTCTTTCCCCTCTTGAATCCAAAGAAGGAAATGCTTATGAATGTCTAGTTCCAGCCAAGACCATGCCAGAAGAATTCTTCAATGCCATTAAGCGTGGGGTTGAGAATTCGTTCCAAAGTGGAATCAAGTATGGCTATGAGGTTTGCGACACCAAAGTTGAACTAATTGGGGTTAAGTACAACGAGCTCACTGCAAGTGAATTTGCCTTTGAGGCTTGTGCTGCAATGTGCTTTGATAGCGCTGCAAATGAAGCAAATCCTGTTTTGATGGAGCCAATTATGGATGTTACCATTGTGGTTCCTTCGCAGTATGTGGGTGAAGCAATTTCAAGCCTCACAACAAGAGGTGGCATTGTTTCTAGTATGGAAAGTAAGCCAAATGCAGACCATATTCTTGCTCAGGCTCCACTCTCTAAGCTATTTGGTTATACAACCGCCCTCAGGTCTGCAACCCAAGGCAGGGGCTCGTTCTCCATGGAGTTCAGTCATTACGCACCAAAATAACATAATTTCTATCTAGTTTTTCACACTTATATGTTATATAATGTGAAAGGTTGTGCACTTTTCGCACAACTCCTTAATTACATACAAAATGCCAACTTTCTAGGAGGGAAACATGGCTTTAGCTTCAAAAGATATCAGAAATGTCACAATTGCGGGACATAACGGAACAGGTAAGACAGCTTTACTTGATCAATTGCTTTATTACAGCAATGTAATTTCAAGAGCTGAACAGGTTGAATCTGGTAAAACAACCAGCGACTATACTGAAGAAGAAATTTCAAGAAAGATTTCAATTCACAGTGCACTTGCAAATATTGCATGGCAGGGAAAGTCCCTTAATTTCATTGACGCTCCTGGTACAGCAGACTTCGTTGGAGAAGTAACTTGTGGCTTTAGAACATGTGAAAGTGCCCTTTTGGTTGTAGATGCAAGAGATGGTGCTCAGATTGAGACAATCAAACTTTGGAGAAACCTCAACGGCAGAAACAAGCCAAGAGCAGTTTTCCTCAACAAGATGGAAAGAGAAAGAGTTGACTTTGGAAAGACCTTTGCTCACCTCAAAGAAGAATTTAAGACCACCTTTGTTCCTGTAACAATCCCAATGGGCAATGGCCCAGACTTCAAGGGAATTATCGACCTTATTGAAAACAAGGCTTATTTCTTCCAAGCTGGACAAAAAGAGAAAGTTGGTGAAATTCCTGCTGAATATTCAGACGAAGTTGAACAATACAGAGAAACTCTCATTGAGGCTGCTGCAGAAGGTGCAGATGACCTTATGGAGAAATATCTTGAAGAGATGACCCTTGAGACGGAAGAAATCCACAGAGGCATCTGTGAAGGTTTGAAGAACAATGTTTTGGTTCCAGTTTTCTGTGGTTGCACAGCTAACGGCGCCGGCATTACAAGCCTTCTCGACTTTATATCAGAGAACTTCCCTTCCCCAATTGGCGCAGAAGAAACAATCGTCAAGGAAGATGGTAGCGAAGAAAAATACCCAATCAATCCAGATGGCCCAGTTGCAGCTCTCTGCTTCAAGACAACCATTGACCAGTTCTCTGGAAAACTTTCCTTCATCAAGGTCGTCAGTGGAACCATCACTGGCGATACAGACCTCTACAATCCTGAACTTGGAAAGAAAGAGAAACCGGGCAAGGTGTATAGAGCAGTTGGTAAGAGGCTCATTGAAACAAACGCACTTGTGGCAGGCGACATTGGTATTATCACAAAGAGCAACATTGCAACAACAAATTGCACCCTTCTTGGTAGCGCAGAAATGAAGTTCGCCTTCAAGCCTCTGAGCTTCCCTAACCCAATTTATTCACTTGCAATTTCTGCTGCAGACAAGAAATCTGAAGACAAAATGAATGATGCTCTTCATAAGGTTACTGAAGAAGATCTTACCTTCCAAGTTGCTTACAACGAAGAAACAAAGCAGTCCACAGTCTCTGGCATGGGCGAACTTCACCTTAACATGATTTTGGACAAGATTAAGGAGAAGCAGAAGATTCAAATCAACACAAAGCTTCCACGTGTTCCATACAGATAAACAATCACAAAGAAATCCGGTATTGTTGAATATGCTCATAAGAAG
>CAVKHB010000092.1:0-5927 GCA_963656005.1 Coriobacteriaceae bacterium | reverse complement strand
CACTTTATGTTCTTTATCTTGACCCACAAACCAACGAAGTTGTTGTAGGTTACGAAGAAAATACTGGCAATACTGCAGTTACTGCTTCTCAACTTAACTGGGTCTCTGTTGATTCCTTTGAAGATGGTCTTGTAGTCCAAGCAAAGATTCGCTCAACTGGAAATCCTGTTGAATGCACCCTCACACACGAAGGAAAGGACAAAGTAAGGGCAACTTTCTCCTCTCCTGTAAAGGCTGCAACCTGTGGACAAAGCCTTGTTGTCTACGACGGTGACTACATCCTCTTTGGTGGAATCATTGATTCCGTGGAACATTAAATTGAAAAGAGTTTAGCTAGGGTTTCACGAGATTTCTTAGCTTTATCACTTTTCTACATTTTGGGCGCATCTGGAAGTTGTCCGAAAAAGCCCAAAATTAAGTAAAAATCGGACAAAGTTGTCCGAAAATGCTGAAAAATTAGCAAAAATCGGACAACTTCAATCGCAACTCAATCACGCAACTCAATCACGCGTAATTCAAAACCTCTAGAAAGCCCAGTTTCCGTTTTTAAAGATTGGAACTAACTTGCCATCACGAGTTTTTGCTGTGATGTTAAGATCTTTGCAACCAATCATGAAGTCAACGTGAATCATGGAATCGTTGACGCCAAGTTTGTGGCACTCTTCAAGGGTCATGTTCTCAAAGCCCTTAATGGTGTCTGCAAAACCAGCACCTAAAGCAAGGTGGCAAGCAGCATTTTCATCAAAAAGCGTATTGTAGAACAAAAGGCCACTGTTACTGATAGGGGAGTCATAAGGAACAAGAGCACATTCGCCAAGATAAGCAGAGCCTTCATCCATGTTAATCATTTGTGTAAGAAGATCTTTGTTCTTCTCAGCGTCCCATTCAACAGCCTTTCCATCTTGGAATCTAATCCAGAAATTTTCAATCAGCTGACTCTGATAGCTTAGAGGCTTGGTTGCATAGACAATCCCACTTGCTTTACCACGCATTGGGGAGATGAAGCATTCTTCAGATGGAATATTTGGATTAAAGAAAATTCCTTGAAGGCTTGTTTCTCCACCACCAGTGAATTGAGCCTGTGGAATCATGCCAACAGTGAAATCTGTACCATTTGAAGCTTCATAATGAAGCTCTTCAACTCCCAAGCTGTTGATATAATCACAATGTTTTTTGAGATCTGCATTATGGTCTTTCCAGGCCTGAATTGGGTCATCTGTCACACGGCTAGTATAGAGAATTTTCTCCCAAAGTTTCTCAACTGCCTGTTTCTTGGAGAGCTCAGGGAAGAGCTTTTTTGCCCAAGCTTCACCTGGAACAGCTGCAATACACCATTGATACTTGTTTTCAAGCTGGTCTCTGTACTTTTTAATCTGTGGGTAGATTTTCTGTCTTGCCTGAGCAACTTTCTTCTGATTGATGCCCTTAAGACCGTCTGGATCTTCGGATTCAATGTAAATTCTGCATGGAACTCTATCTACATAGTGCTGCCATTTTTCGTGCTCCCACTTTTCCAAGGTTGTTAGAGTCTTCATTGATCTGTACTTGTAATGAAGTTTTGCAAGGGGCTGATAAGACCAGTCAACAATGACCTTCTCAGCACCTGCTTTGTAACATTCTTCAACAAGCATCTTAATGAATTCAGGCTGGTCAAGGTCACATTGAATGATGACTTCTTGGCCTTTTTGCACATTGATACCACACTGCGCAATAAGCTGTGCGTATTTCTTCAAAACTGTTTTTTTCATGGAATATCTCCTTCCAAAATTATTTTTTAAATTTAGCAATTAACAAGTTCGTACTCATCTGTCCCAAGGCCTAGCTCTTTTGCGTACTTGATTGCGTCACGCCAGTCTGTGACCTTGTGGTTATTGCTAAGGTTGTCCAAATGCTGGTCATAGGGGTTGTCTGCATCCATCAAATGGCTATGGGCCATGGGCTTTTGGGCGTTAACCGCATCAATGCACGCTTTATCCAGGGCAACGGGGTCTGCACTTGCAAACATTCCCACATCTGGCACAATTGGAGTGTCATTGCACGCATAGCAATCGCAATATGGCGAGACGTCCACAACCAACGAGATATGGTAATTGGGCTTGCCATTTAGCACCGCTTTGGTGTACTCGGCAATTTTTCTGTTCAGCATCCTGAGGTCATCTGCCCCGTGCTTGGTTGACAACGCGCCAGTTGGGCACACTTCAAGACAACGCCCACATCCAGCACACTTATCTTCTGCAAAAATCATCTTGCCATCCTTAAAAGTCTGCACGTCATGGGCACACACGGCCTTACAACTTTCACATCCCACACATAAACTCTCGTCGTAAGCTGGACGCACCGAAGTATGCATATCTTTCTTGCCAGCTCTTGACCCACATCCCATCCCGATATTTTTAAGCGCCCCTCCAAAGCCAGCTTCTTCGTGACCCTTAAAGTGGGAAAGAGAAATAATAATATCGGCATCAGCAACTGCTCTGCCAATTTTAGCTGTAGGGCAGTAGTAGCCACCGGGGACAGGAAGGTCTACTTCATCCGTGCCCTTAAGGCCATCGGCTATAATGACAGGAGCATCTGGACAGCTGACTGGATTGAAGCCGTTAGCGTATGCCGTTTCCATGTGATCCAGTGCGTTGGTGCGGCTACCGGTGTACAGCGTGTTGCAATCTGTAAGAAAGGCCTTTCCCCCACGGCTTTTGATGTATTTTGCAAGCGCCTGTGCATAGTTGTGGCGAAGAAACGCTAGGTTGCCAAGTTCGCCAAAATGAAGCTTGATGGCAACAAACTTGCCCGTAAAATCAATCTTGGACATCTCGCTTTTTTTAATGAGATTCTCAAATTTTGTGATAAGAGAAATCTTGCTGTAAGTTCGGAAATCGGTAAAATAGACCTTACTTTTCATTTTCTTCCCCCTTTTGGACTGCATGAGTTGCAATCTTGCTTGTTTTACAAAAGATTTTTTCTATGCGTTTGACCTCACCCTCTGTCATGGCAGCGCGGGTGAGAATATCGGATAAAAATTCAGTGGTGAAGGCCCGCTCTTCATCATTTTTGAAATAACCAAGCGCTTCAAGAGCGGCCTTGCAATTATCTACCGCCTCTGAAATACGAGAGAACTCCACAACGTTGCTATTTGCACATTTTGCATAATTGTTAAGTTTTCTAAATAGGGTGTAGGCAATAATTTGCACCGCTTGGGAGAGGTTTAAAGAGGGGAAGGCGTCGCTGGTTGGGATTGTGACAACCATGGAGCACTGTTTGACCTGCTCATCTGAAAGACCGTTGGATTCGCAACCAAATACAATGGAGACTTTACCTTCTTCAGAGACGGTGTCCGCAATTCTTTGAGCAAGTTCTTCTGGAGAAACTCTGCTAGTTTTGCGTCCCTTGCCCATTCGTCTAGTTGCAGCAACGGAGAGGACACTGTCTACTACGGCATCTTTGAGATTTTCAAATTCCTTTCTGTTCTCATAGAGGTCGTAGGCATGAAGAGCCAAGGTTTTTACTCGCTCATCATCATAAATTCTATCTGTGACTAACGTGAGGTGTGTAAGCCCCATTGTCTTCATAGCGCGGCAAACACTCCCTATGTTTGCGCCATCTTGAGTGTCACAAAGGATGATTTCTATCTGGTTAAGATTCATGCTTGTAATGATATGTCATCTTGTCAGATTTTCCAAGGTGGGTTATGCTTTTATGCATGAATTCCAACCTTAACAACACCCAAGATAAGAAAGAAAAGTATCTCAAGTACATAAAAACATTGCTCAGCCTGCTACTGATAATTGCTGCCATGGCAGTTTGTAAGATAACAGGGGATGTAAGCATAACTTTGCTTCTTGCAATTTTTATTTTTATTATGGTTCTTCCTCTTGTTAATGCGCTGGAAAAGGCAAAGTTTCCAAGCTGGTTAGCTACAATAATTGCCGTTCTTATAATTATCATTTTTATGTTGGTTTTTGTTTGGTTTGTGTTCTACACGGTAGATGTTCTTATTCGCCGAATTCCAACTTACGCTTCAAAATTGTACGATTTAGATATTTTTGTTCAGACCCTTGCCAGTAAATGGGTGGATCTTCCAGATGATTTTTCAATCTTTAATTTAATTCAAATAGATTGGGTTGGTGGCGTTGTTATGCCAATGCTTAAATCTATATCTAGCTCAGCAGTTTCTATTTTGAGCAATGCGCTTGTCACTATTCTTATGACAGTATTCCTCTTGTTGGAGCGTCATACCCTTATTCCAAAATTAAGCTATGCAGCCAATTATAATCGCAAAAAAGCTGTAAAGCCTTTTAGCGAAGAAGAAGAAAATCAAGACGATAAAGTTCAGAAAATTTGGGATAGAATTAATAAGCAGGTTTCAAAGTATATTGGAATAAAAATTATTGTTAGCGTTGCAACCGGTGCAATGTTCTACGTGGTTTCAAAGGCCGTTGGGCTTGATTTTGCCTTCCTGTGGGGCGTTTTAGCAACAGTTTTGAATTTTATTCCAACAATTGGAAGCATAGTGATTACTGTTTTGACCATATTCATGGCAATAATTCAATTCTTGCCTAACTGGACTCCAATACTCATTGTTGCAGCAGGAACCATCTTAACTGAAAACATTATTGGCAACTTTATTGATCCAAGACTACAGGGCAACCAACTTAACCTAAGTCCTTTTGTAATTCTTGTGGCTCTAAGCGTCTTTGGTTATGTTTGGGGCATAGTTGGTATGTTCTTGGCCGTACCTCTTTTAAGTGTTCTACAAATTGTTTTTGCAAACATGGATGAGACAAGACCAATTGCAATGTTAATTAGCTCGGGCCACTCCTTTAATACAGAAGTGCAGGGGTCTACCAAGAAGGCTAGAAAAAAGAAGACTTCAAAAATTGGAGAGCAAGAGAGTTCTGAAGGCTTCTACGAGGGCGATGTTTTATTCCCAGAAGACACCAGTAAGAAATAAATTTTGAAAGTGTTTTTTTGAAAAATCCCACAACCGTTGCTTTTCTGTTGGCTTAACAACGAATAACAAAAACTTTGCCAAAAAAATTCCAAATAAACTCCTTTTTTGCTTGACGAAGGGCACGTTTCATGGGCATATTATGTTCCTAAAAAAGATTTATTGGGAGGTGTTATCTCATGGCTTATGAAATGACTCCTTTTGAGAAAGAAATGGAAGAAAAGCTTTTGGAAATGAGATCCGAGCTTTTACATAAGATTGCGAAATCTGACGATGAATTTAGAACCCTTGTTGGACCAACGGGTGGTAGAGATAGTATTGATCTTGCTTGTGATGACATGGTTTCAAAGAAAATGGAAACCATCAGCAAAATGGACGCTGGCCGTCTTAATGCTGTAGACCAAGCCCTAATTAGAATTCGCAACGGCAAATATGGTATATGTGCCAGTTGTGGACAGCAAATTCCAGAGGGTAGACTTCGTGCAATTCCTTATGCTCTCTTGTGCATTGATTGCAAGTCTAAAACTGAGAGAAGATAGAAGTTAAAGAGGTTTTTTTATTTACCTCTAAAGAGTTTGCAAGAACCTCTAAATATTTAGGATTCTTTCTCAAATAACAATTAGCGTTTGTCCTTATCAATGTGGGAAAGACATATAAGAGCAATGAGAGAGAAGATAAAAGCAAATATTAGTAGATCAATCCATTGATCTGTAATATTTTCTGCAGTTGTTGCATACTCTAGATTCTGACTTTCTTGTCCCATTCTCATGCAAAAATCGTCAACTTTATTTTGACTCTCCATGGCAACAACAATATCTTTGATTGGAGTTTCTCCCTCATATTCAATGTTCTCAAATTGCTTTAGCATTTTCCATACGGTGGTCATGGGAAGTGTATTGTAGCCAACTACAGCACACAGAGCGCACATACCAACTCTTGCAATTGTAAGGTAGGAAATAGAGGTAGCAATGCCTTCTGGTAG
>CAVKHB010000091.1:3295-5933 GCA_963656005.1 Coriobacteriaceae bacterium | reverse complement strand
ACCGTGGTCTTTACTACATTCTTACTGGCGACTGGACTAAGGCAGCTGAGGTTTATGATGAGCTTATCAATGAGCGCAATGCTAAGTTCCCGGAGGCCTATATTCATGGTGCACAGGTAAAAATTCATGAGAAGAAGCTCTCTCAGGCCATTGATAGGGTTGGTTGGGCTCTCTCTAAGCGTTTCACAAACACCTGTACAATTAGCAAAGAATATATTGAGAAGCTTCTCGCTAATCTTGAAGATTCAGATACATGCACAGCTTTTGCTGCTGCCATGGAGAACCATGTTAGGGAGGTTGCTTTGGGTAGGCCTTTCCCAGGTTTGGAACTTGAAGTGAAAGAGGAAAAGGAAAATATCGAGCTAAAAGAGGATGAAGAGAAAGATTCTTGGGTGGAAGAACAAGCTCTTGAAGAAGATGAAGATGATGACGACCGTGAGCCCAATACAGATATTACAGATGAGGATTTGGCTGACTTGAATACCGATGAAGAAGGCTTGGATGAAGAGCTTTCGGATGAGGATGACTATGACGAGGATTTGCCAAATACAGACCTTAACACAGATGTGACGGATGACGACAGGGAACCTAACACTGACTTGAATGAAGAAGACCTGAGCGAAGAAGATGAATAAACTTTTGAGAAGATATCTTGGGATGTACAAGATTCAGGTGTTTCTTGTGCTGATTTTTGTGGCGTTTCAAGTGGTGGGAACCCTAGCGCTACCTACAATCATGGCCAACATTGTGGATGTGGGGCTGCCTTCTGGGGATATGGAATATATTCTGCAGCAGGGTGGACTCATGCTATTGATGTCTCTTTTTCAAGTAGGTGCAATGCTCGGTGTGGGCTACTTTAGTAGTAGGGTGTCTGCTGGTATTGGAAGAGCCATGAGGCACGATATTTTCGTCAATGCAGAGACCTTTTCTTCTAGTGAGATGGACAAGCTTGGCGTGTCTTCCATGATAGTAAGAAATACCAGTGACGTCACTATGATGCAAAATTTTTGCGTGATGTTGATGCGAATGGTCATTGTTGCTCCAGTTATGTGCATTGGTAGCGTTATCTTGGCGCTCAATATAAATAAGGAACTTGCCAAGATTTTGCTCGTTTCTATTCCGCTTTTGGTTCTGCTTTTTGTCTTGATTATTGTTTTTGCAACTAGGTTGTTTGATGACCTTAAAAAGAAGAACGATAGGTTGAACCTCCTTTTGAGGGAGCATATATCGGGAACACGTGTTATTAGAGCTTTTGTGAATCAAAAGACGGAGCAGAAGAAGTTTGAAAAGGGTAATATGGATCTCTTTAAGGTTTCGCTCAAGGTTTTGAGAATTGTTTCTTCCATGATGCCCGGTATGATGTTGATAATTAACATGTCCACCGTTGCCGTTTGTTATTTTGGTGCAATCCAAATTGAGGCTGGAGGGCTTCAGGTTGGACAGCTCATGAGCTTTATTCAGTACGTGACCCAAATTCTCTCAAGTCTTGGCATGCTGAGTATGCTCATGGTAATTCTTCCTCGTGCGAACATTAGCGCAAAAAGAATCAACGAAGTCTTGGAGCTTAAAACTGTAATTTCAGAGCCCGAGAATCCCAAAGTGCCTGAGATTTCTAATGTTTCTGAGCTTTCTTCTGGCACGGCTATCAAGCCTGGCACGCTGGAATTCAAAGATGTTACATTTGCCTATCCTGGAAGCGATTTTCCAGTGCTTTCCAACATCAATTTTACGGCAGAAAGCGGAAAAACTACTGCAATCATTGGTTCTACGGGCTGTGGTAAAAGTACGTTACTTTCTCTCATCCCACGACTGTATGATGTCTCGGAGGGCTCTATCCTTCTTGATGGTCTAGACGTGCGAGACTTTGCAGTTAACGACTTGCGCTCAAGAATTGGCTATGTTCCTCAAAAGGGCTATCTCTTCACCGGTACTATTGCCGACAACGTGAGATTCGGTTATCCAGATGCCACGGATCAGCAGGTTGAAAGCGCCCTGAAAACAGCACAGGCATGGGATTTCGTCTCTCAAAAAGAAAACGGGGTTAACGAAGAAATCGCTCAAGGGGGCAAGAACGTCTCTGGTGGGCAAAAGCAACGTCTTGCCATAGCCCGCGCAATTATCCGCGACTGTGAACTCTACATTTTTGACGACAGCTTCTCCGCCCTAGATTTTGAAACCGATTCCCGCCTGCGCGCCGCACTTGCAAAGGACAGCCGGCTAGGGAAGGCCACACGCATAATTGTAGCTCAACGCGTCAGCACAATCATGGATGCCGATAATATCGTGGTACTAGATAATGGTAAAATTGTAGGACAGGGGCACCATAAAGACCTCTTGAAGAGTTGCCCTTTGTATTATGAAATTGCATCAAGCCAGTTAAGCGAGGAGGAATTAAACAAATGAGTAGAAGAAACCCTCCACGTGAAGGCGAGAAAGCCAAAAACGCAAAGCTTGCAAGTCAAAAGCTCTTCAAACGAATAAAGCCATACCTGCCTCTGTTTATTTTAGCCTTCTTCTGTGCTTTTGTTGGTGTCATGTGTACCTCCTTGGCTCCAAAGGTCTTGGGAAAAGCAATTAACGTTATTACAGACGGCGTGCAAACAGGATCCTTTAATTGGACTTTAATTGGCAAATTCAT
>CAVKHB010000091.1:0-3285 GCA_963656005.1 Coriobacteriaceae bacterium | reverse complement strand
GTTTAGATTCGCCCAGCATTGGATTTTAGCCTTCCTTTCTCAAAAGATTTCTAGAGGGCTTGTAAGCGAAGTGAATGCAAAACTGGATAAACTTCCGTTGAGCTACTTTGATGGTAGAACCCAAGGCGAGATTATGAGCAGGGTGACAAACGACGTAGATGTCATTGACCAGAGCATCCAAGAAGGCATTAGCCAAGCCATTGTAAGTTTTTTCACAGTTATCTGTGTTCTTTCAATGATGCTCTCCATCAATGTTCTTATGTCCCTCGTGTGTCTTATTACTATTCCACTTGTCGTCTTGATTGTTTCTATTGTTGTTAAATTTACACAGAAGTTCTTCTTGGCAAATCAGAAGAACCTAGGAAGGCTAAATGGGCACGTTGAAGAGCTTTATGGCGGACACTCTATAGTTAAGACCTTCAACCATGAGCAGCAAGCCATAGAGCAGTTTGACAACATTAATGAAGAGCTATACACGGCAGGTTGGAAGAGTAATTTCTATAGCTCAGTAATTCATCCTCTTACCAACTTTGCAGGAAACTTGGGCTATATTCTTGTGGTTGTTGTGGGTGCAGCTCTTGCCGCCGCAGGAAAGTTAGCTATTGGCGATATTCAAGCCTTTGTTCAATATGTTAAGAGATTTAACATGCCAATTCAGGAAATTACCAATATTGCTAACGTTTTCCAAAGCACAATGGCAGCAGCAGAAAGAGTCTTTGAAATTCTTGAAGAGCCAGAGGAAGTTGACGCTGGAACTCAAAGTTCTGTTCCAGCAAAGGGAAACATTGAGTTTGATAATGTTTTCTTTAGCTATGAACAAGACAAGCCTTTGATTGAGAATTTTAATCTCAAGGTAAAAGCGGGTAGTAAGATAGCAATTGTTGGTCCAACTGGTGCGGGAAAAACCACATTAATAAATCTTATTATGAGATTCTATGATGTGAACAAAGGCTCTATAAAAGTTGACGGTATTGATGTAAGAGATTGGCCTCGCGATGTCCTAAGAGACCAGTTTGGCATGGTTTTACAAGATACTTGGCTATTTGAGGGCACTATTGCTGAAAATATCGCCTATGGAGCAGGAACTGGAGAAGTGGATATGAATAAGGTAAAACGCTGTGCTGAGCTTGCCTGCGCAGACCACTTTATTGAAACTCTTCCAGGTGGCTATGAGTTTAGAATCAATGAAGAAGCCAGTAATATTAGCCAAGGAGAGAAGCAGCTTATTACCATAGCAAGAGCGTTTATGAGTAATCCACGAATTCTTATCTTGGATGAAGCTACGAGTAACGTTGATACAAGAACAGAAAGGCTTGTTCAAAAAGCCATGATAAATCTCATGGAAGGTAGAACCAGCTTTATTATTGCTCATAGACTTTCCACAATAAGAGATGCAAGTCTTATTCTTGTGATAGATAAGGGTAATATAGTTGAACAGGGAAGGCATGACGAACTATTGGCAAAACGAAGTTTTTATTACAATCTATACGTTAGTCAATTCAAAGGTGCTGCGGAGTTTTAGTTTTGATGCGTAAGTTTTTGAAATTTATTACAAGCAGGTTAGCCTGGACCATCCTCTTTTTGATAATACAGGCGTCCTTTATTTTTGTCATGCTAAGGTATGCAGAAAGCTCCTTTGGACTTTCCGTTTTTAACTTTATTTTAGGGCTTGTTGTTTCTTTTGCCATTTTTACTAGAAATGATGCTCCAGAATATAAACTTTCTTGGATTCTTCTAATTTCCGTTTTTCCTATCTTTGGCTGTTTTATGTATCTTATTTTTGGAAACAAAAAGAAGGGTAGATGGGAAAGAAGAAAGATTAAGGATTACCAAGAGTTGATGAGGGAACATACAATTGGAGAATTCAATCTTGTTTCAAAGGATGTTCCCAATTCCCAACCGCCAGAAGGAACTTCAAAGTTGGATGACCTTGCTTTGGAAGATTTGAGGCTTCAGCATTATTTGACTAGATTAACAGGAAGTATTCCATATTCTTCAACAGAAGTTTCTTATTGCTCCCTTGGCGATTATTGCTATCCCATAATGCTTGATGAACTGAAGAAGGCTAAGAAGTTCATCTTCCTTGAGTATTTTATTTATGAAAAGGGGGAGTTCTGGGATAGGGTTTTAGAAATCCTCAAAGATAAAATTTCTCAAGGAGTAGATGTCAGACTCATGTATGATGACATGGGAAGTATTGGCACTCTTCCTTACAAATACTACCGTAAATTGCGAGAATATGGCATAAAAGCAGTGGCATTTAACCCAGTTAGGCCACGATTGAACCCAAGACTAAATTATAGAGACCACAGAAAGGTTTGCATTATTGACGGTAATGTTGCAATCAGCGGTGGCATAAATATTGCAGACGAGTATATCAACCGCAAGATTCGTTTTGGTCATTGGAAGGACAACGCTTTTATCCTAAGAGGAAGTGGTGTGTGGAGTTATACCTTCATGTTCTTGCAACTTTGGCTCTTTGCTGCACCTAAAGAGTACTACATTGAAGATTTCTCCCTGTATTACCCAACAGAAAAAAAGCGGGATGATGGCATTATTCAAAGTTTTGGAGACAGCCCACTTGATGACTTTAATGTTGCAGAGAATGCATACATCCATGTTCTCAACACTGCCAAGAACTATGTTTGGATTAGCACGCCATATCTAATTCTTGATAGCGCCATGATTAACGCCTTAATTCTTGCAGCTCAATGTGGGGTAGATGTTCGCATCATCACGCCAGCCGTCCCCGATAAACGCATTGTCTATGCGCTGACCAAGGCAAACTACGTCCAACTTCTCACCAACGGGGTGCGCATTTTTGAATATCTGCCTGGCTTTATCCACTCCAAGATGTTCATAAGCGACGACCAGCGTGCAATAGTTGGCACCACTAACATGGACTTCAGGTCATTCTTCTTGCACTTTGAAAGCGGCTCCGTGTTTTATGGAGGCAGCACGGTCTCTTCCGTTAAGTCCGATTTCCTTGAGACCTTTGAACTATGTAAAGAAGTGTCGCTTTCTTCTATGAAAAAGCGTTCTTGGACTATGAAACTTACAGGGCAAGTTGCTAAACTCGTTGCCCCAATGCTGTAATGGAGGTTTTTTATGGATGACAATCTTCAAGAATTGATAGACATTTTTGCTCGTACTACGGATAAACAAAGCATGAGAAAACTTTTTGAAGAACTTTTCTCGTCCACGGAAATTACCGATATTGCTAAACGTTGGTACATTATGAAGGAACTGTACCAAGGAAAGCCACAAAGACGGATAGCCCAAGAG
>CAVKHB010000090.1:1900-5952 GCA_963656005.1 Coriobacteriaceae bacterium | reverse complement strand
CTAACCTTTGTTTTCGTATCATTCACGTGGATATTCTTCCGTGCTGATACGACGAAAAAAGCTATTGATATCATAAGTGGAATAATAGTCTTCCGAGATGGATTGCAACAGCCATACTTCTGGTCGTTTGTTTCTATTGTCCTTATTGGAGTTGCAACAGCCGTAGCTATATTCAAGAGCAAAGGAATTGAAAGACGTAAGCTGAATATGTGTAAAGTAGAGGGGCTTTATCCGCTCTTGGACTTATCAAAGTTCTGGGATCTTGTGCTCTTCTTTGTTGGATGTGGGCTGACAATTGCGCTCTTCTATGCAGATGCTAATCCGTTTATATATGGGGCGTTCTAATAGTCAATTGCGTTTATACAGCAACGCCACAATTAACTGTCGGCTATGATAGTCATGTTATTAAAGAAAGAAGACGAAGCTATGAACTTCGTCTTGCGTGGATATCACAAAAGATGAGGCTTTAGTGATAGTGGTTCATCCCCTTGGTGGGAATGGATCGTTGCCATGAGAGTCTGCGGCACGGAATTTGCCATCTCTGCCTTGGATTCTCATTTCAGTCCCTTGGTTCTGGCTAACTTTGCGAGTGTAGTCAATGCAGTCTTTCTGATTTTCAAAGTGCTTGAGTGCTCTTGCACCGTTAGCTCTTTTTGAGTCCCAGCCACCATTAGGGTTATGAACCACATAATGCGAATTATTTGCCATATTAACACCTCCTTTCCCTCTATCAGAGGGTATTATATTTAGCGGGATAACATCCCTACTCAAAAAGTAATAAATCTTTGTCTCTTCGGCAAATCTTTTATGTGTTTGCTTATATCTAGTCTCGAAGGGATAAGCGGTAATGTTCTGAGGATACATCATGGATAAAAGAGTCATACCATTTTCTCCACCAGATATAACAGAAGAGGAAATAAAAGAAGTCTCTGAGGCTCTATGCTCCGGTTGGATTACCACTGGACCTAGAACAAAGAAACTGGAAAGAAGATTAACTGCCTTTATTGAGACAGGAAGAAATGATGTAGATACCGAATCCGATAAGGATATGTGGTCTAATCGTCTCGTCTGCCTCAATTCCGCTACCGTAGCAGAGGAACTAAACTTTCGTATCTGTGGAATTGGGGATGGTGACGAAGTTATAGTCCCAGCTTACACCTACACAGCAACGGCAAGTGCTGCTCTTCATGTAGGGGCAAAGCTTGTTATGGTTGACAGTCAGAAAGACTCTGTTGAGATGGATTATGACAAGCTGAGAGATGCTATTACTCTTAGGACTAAAGCCATAGTTGCTGTAGACCTAGGTGGTATTGTTGCTGATTACGACACCATCTATAAGATTGTGGAGGAAAGGAAGGACATGTTCGTCCCTTCCGGCAATACAGAACTTGGACGAAAAATCCAAAAAGCAAAAGGTCGCGTTCTTGTCTTTGCTGATGCTGCGCATTCACTTGGAGCAAGTAGACATGGGGTAATGGCAGGAAGAATAGCTGACTTTACTTCCTTTTCTTTCCATGCCGTTAAGAACTTCACAACAGCGGAGGGTGGGGCTTCTACTTGGTTGCCTATAGATGGCATCTCTGATGAGGAAATCTACAAACAATACCAGCTCTATTCTCTTCATGGTCAAAGTAGGGATGCCCTCAGCAAGACAAAGCTCGGTGCATGGGAATATGACATAGTGGGACCATGGTATAAGTGCAATATGACGGATGTATTGGCTTCGCTGGGGCTCGTCCAGCTTGATAGGTATCCTAGGATTCTTGAGAGAAGAAGAGCAATCATTGAAGCTTATAATAAGGCTTTTAAACCCCTAGGAATAGAAGCGTTGAATCACTTCTGCGGGGACAGTATAAGCTCCGGACATCTTTATATTGCAAGGGTTCCTGGAGTAACAGTTGAGCAACGCAATGAGATAATCACGAAGATGGCAGAAGCAGGTATAGCCACCAACGTTCACTATAAACCTCTTTCGATGTTTAGTGCCTATAAGGAACTTGGATTTGATATCAAGGATTATCCTAATGCTTACGACCTCTACCACAATGCAATAACACTTCCGTTACATACAAAACTCAGTGATGAGGATGTGGAATACGTGATTGATAACTTTATACAAACTATAGAATTAAATGGGGGGGGGTATCTAAATAGGTACTTCATATCATGTGACACTCCAGAAGGATGTGCTGCATGATGATAAAACCCTTTGAGAAGAAAGTATGGCTTTCATCCCCCACAATGCATGGTGATGAAATCAAGTATGTCCAGGAAGCATACGACACCAACTGGATGAGTACAGTTGGTGAGAATATAAACGAAGTCGAAAGAATAGTCGCTGAAAAGATAGGATGTAAATATGCTGTTGCACTCTCAAGTGGAACGGCAGCACTTCATCTTGCTATCAAGAATGCAGGAGAGAAACTCTACGGTCAGGCACCAGCGGGACATGGAACTCTTGAAGGTAAGAAAGTCTTTTGTTCTGATATGACCTTTAGCGCAACAGTTAATCCTGTTCTATATGAAGGTGGAACACCGGTATTCATTGATACTGAATATGAAACCTGGAATATGGATCCAGTAGCTCTAGAGAAGGCTTTTGAGATTTATCCTGATGTTAGGCTTATTGTTTGCGCTCATCTATACGGAACACCAGGGAAGATTGATGAGATAAGAGCTATTGCTGAGAAACATAATGCACTAATCGTTGAAGATGCTGCAGAGTCTTTTGGCGCTACATACAAAAATCAACAGACCGGTACGTTTGGTTATATTGGGTGTATATCAGCAAACGGCAATAAAATCATAACTGGTTCATGTGGTGGTTTCCTATTAACAGATTCATTGGAAGTTGCCAACAAGACGAGGAAATGGTCAACACAGTCCAGAGAAAATGCTCCGTGGTATCAACATGAAGAGGTTGGTTATAACTACCGAATGTCAAATGTTATAGCAGGGGTAATCAGAGGTCAGCTTCCATATCTTGAGGAACATATAGGTCAGAAGAGGGCAATATATCATCGATACAAAGAAGGACTGAAGGGCCTTCCAGTTAAGATGAATCCATATGATGTGAAGAATAGCAATCCTAATTTCTGGCTCTCATGTCTCATCATAGACAAAGATGCAATGACAAAGCAGGTTCGTTCCGATAGGGAATCTCTATACACCAAGGAGCTTGGAAAGAGCTCTCCTTCTGGGATATTAGAAACTCTAGCTTCTTATAATGCAGAGGGGCGCCCAATTTGGAAGGCATTACATTTACAACCTATTTTTAGAATGAATCCTTTCATTACCACAAAAGGAAACGGAAGAGCAAACACCAATGCGTATATAGCAGGTGAGAGTACAGATCTTGGAATGGATATCTTCTCGAGAGGTTTGTGTTTGCCTTCAGATAACAAAATGACTGCGGAACAGCAGGACATAATCATTGAGATAATTAAAGGCTGTTTTAAGTAGAAAAGGGTATAAGCATAAGTGAATACGTTGACGATAGTACTCTTGAGTTTAGCCATAATGTTCGGACTGTCGGTTATCTTCTATCGTCAGTTCTTCAAAAGATTCTGGGATATTGTTCTCAGTGGTGTAGCAATAGTTGTACTGTCTCCAACTCTTCTTATCATAACTATCCTTGGAAGAATAAAAATGAAAGGAAATCCTTTCTTCGTTCAACCACGTCCCGGTAAGAAAGACAAGAACGGAAAGGAGAAAATCTTCAATCTCATCAAATTCCGTTCAATGACTGAGGAGAGGGACGACAAAGGTAACTATCTGCCCGATGAAGTTAGACTCACAAAATATGGAAGGGCTTTAAGGAGTACTTCCCTAGATGAACTTCCAGAACTCTTTAATATCTTCAAGGGAGATATGTCAATTGTAGGGCCTAGACCTCAGCTCGTCAGAGATATGGTATTCATGACAGATAAGCAAAGGAAGCGACATGATGTTCTTCCAGGACTTACAGGTCTAGCTCAGGTGCGAGGACGAAATTCTATAAAATGGGAAGACCGTCTCAACAACGATTTGGAGTATGTCAGCCATATCTCATT
>CAVKHB010000090.1:0-1890 GCA_963656005.1 Coriobacteriaceae bacterium | reverse complement strand
GTGCTGAAGGTACTAAAGAAAGAAGGAATTTCTGAAGAAGGGGAAAGTACCTCAACTGACTTTGGGGATTATCTGCTAGAAACAGGAAAAGTAACCAACGAAGAGTATGCAGAGAAGCAAGTTGAAGCTAAGAGTATTTTAATCGAATGGACTTGTAAAAAATAATATTGGAAGGAATAGATGGTAGAGAATCTAGTTTCCATTATCATGCCTAGTTGGAATACAGCTAGGTTTATAGCTGAGTCAATCAACTCAGTCATCAATCAGACATATACTAATTGGGAACTTCTGATTGTTGATGATTTTTCAACGGACAATACAGACGAAATTGTAGCGTCATATAAGGATGTCAGAATTAAGTATTTCAAAAACGAGAAGAATCAAGGTGCTGCACTTACGAGAAATAAGGCATTAAGGGAAGCTCAAGGAGAGTGGATAGCTTTTCTAGACTCAGATGACCTTTGGATGCCAGAGAAACTTGAGAAGATGTTGTCCTTTATGAAGACTAATAACTGTGTATTTGCTTATCACGATTTTGAAAAGATAGACGAAGAATCTAAACCATTGCATGTTTATGTTACAGGACCAAAAATTGTAACGAAAAGAAAAATGTACAACTACGATTATGTTGGATGTCTTACTTTTATGTACAGTGCAAAGGCCATGGGGTTAATCCAAATAAAAGACATTAAGAAGAACAATGACTATGCTATTCTTCTCAAACTGTGCAAGAAAGCTGATTGCTATCTCCTTCCAGAGAATCTAGCCTTATACAGAATAAGAAAGAAATCAATAAGTCACGATAAATTATCTAAGAAACTTAAAAGCCACTATGACCTCTTTCATCTTTGTGATGAGAAGAATGCAATAGTGGCTTTTTGGTATGCGTGTTGGAACATGTTTTATGGACTGTTGAAGAAGAGAAACTACGAAAAAACAATAGGAAAAAACTTTTCTGGAATCAAATAGGGGAGATGTCATGCTCAATTTATATGATAAAATCGTCAATAAAGAAGAAGCAATAGCGTTAGTTGGACTTGGTTATGTAGGTATGCCAATTGCTCATGCATTTGCAAAGAAGGGGCTTAGAGTAATAGGTTTTGACCTTAATGAGAAAAAAATAGAACTATATAAATCTGGTGTTGATTCAACTAATGAGGTAGGGAATGAAGAAATTAAAAAAACCAAAATAAAATTCACTTCCAATTCAGAAGAATTAAAAAAAGCCAAATTCATTATTGTTGCTGTTCCAACACCTGTTAACACAGATCATACGCCAGATCTTTCACCTGTGATAGGGGCATCCGAAATTGTAGGTAAAAATCTTACTCATGGATCTATTGTTGTTTATGAATCAACGGTCTACCCTGGATGTACAGAGGATGTATGTATTCCTATTCTTGAAAAGGAATCAAATCTTAAATGTGGTATTGATTTCAAAGTTGGGTATTCTCCCGAACGTATTAATCCTGGCGATAAGATTCATAGACTTGAGAATATTCATAAGATTGTATCAGGAATGGATTCTGAGACATTAGCTGAAGTTCAAAAGGTTTACAATATTGTGATTGAAGTTGGAACCTATCCTGTTTCGAATATTCGCACAGCGGAAGCAGTTAAAGTTGTAGAAAACAGTCAGCGTGATATTAATATTGCTTTTATGAATGAACTTGCTATGGTCTTTGATCGTATGGGCATTGACACAAATGAAGTAGTTGATGGCATGAATACCAAATGGAATGCATTAGGCTTTAGGCCTGGCCTTGTTGGCGGACATTGTATTGGTGTTGATCCTTACTATTTTACATATGAGGCTGAAAAGCTAGGTTATCATAGTCAAATAATTCTTAATGGGCGTATTGTGAATGATAGTATGGGACAGTATATAGC
>CAVKHB010000089.1:0-6016 GCA_963656005.1 Coriobacteriaceae bacterium | reverse complement strand
TAGAAGAAGCGATTAAAATTCAAGCCGGACCAAAGCATGAAATTACCAGCAAGGCCATTGGCGAAGAAACTCTAAAACAGCTCTACAAAGTAGATGCAGTTGCCTATATCAGATTCGCCTCTGTCTATAGAGCCTTCAACGACGTTGAGCAGTTCATCAAAGAAATTGAAAGCCTAGCCAACGACGCAAACTAAGGCCACGACGCAGACTAAGGTCACAGCTCAGACTAAGGCCACGGCCCAAGCCACATCAACAAAACTCAAGGCTTTACCACATCAAACCACTTTCCTGTTAACGAGCGTTCAATGGATTCGTTTAGATGCTCCGGACGGAGAATTTCATTTCCACAATCAAGACAGAAGTTATCACTCATACCTGCAATATAATCAAAGACAATCCTATCAAGATTGCCGTCATGTTCCATATAGGCATCTTTCTTTTCCATGACATAGTTATAGAAACCGGCGCTGAGCATATTTCCTTCCTGCATATACAGTTCACTATTAAACTCATTCTTTTCAAGAAGGCCGGTTAAATAGTCGTAAATAAGACGTATAAGACGTCTAAAGTACTTCTCATAACCACCCAACATTGGAGATTTATAAATGTGTTGATAGTTAAAGTCCTTCATGGTATGCATAGCATCAAACACTTGGGGACTAAAGCCAATAACGCCCTCTTTTTCTGAGTTTGTAATGATATCCTCAACAAGGGTATTGATAATCTCTCCATTTGTAGAGCCCAAAACCTTAATACAGATATCTGGAACATCATCCTTGGAAACAATGCCCAACCTAGCCGCATCTTCAAAATCTCGGCCA
Organism: Coriobacteriaceae bacterium; assembly: GCA_963656005.1. Lineage (GTDB taxonomy): Bacteria > Spirochaetota > Spirochaetia > Sphaerochaetales > Sphaerochaetaceae > UBA9732. Next base: position 5,195 of record CAVKHB010000089.1, on the reverse strand, counting down.
AGATACGCAATCTGATCAGAGAATCTAACAATACAACCCTCCCAGGTGGCGGGAACAATATCGTGCTTGGTCTGAATTGAATCCAGGTCTTTAACCTTAGGAATAGGCTCAAGGGTTCTGATAAAATGTTCGCCACAATGGCTTACAATTCCATCTCTCACAGCGTACGTAAGGTTAAGATGGGAAAGAAAATCCACCACCCTAAGACTGTTAACCTCATGCTCAAAGCCAACAAAACCCTTCTCCTTCATCATATCGGACAGAATGAACTCGCCAATATGCCCAAACGGAGTATGTCCAAGGTCATGCCCAACGCCAATTGCCCACGCCATCTCATCATTAAGCCCCATAGCCCTACAAATTGTGGTAGCAATAGAGGCCACATGCAACACGTGCTCCATTCTCGTACAGATATGGTCATTACTCGGTGCAAAAAACACCTGAGTCTTATGCTTCAATCTCCTAAAGGGCGAACTATGAATAATTGCAGTAGTATCCCGATAATATGGAGAACGCACATCCTCAGCACTCCTACTTTTCACTCTTTTCAACAATTGTTCATCTGAAAGCTCATTTTTAAACATAACAATTCCTCATTTTCCACCAATATGATAACATACAATAAACTTTTGTGGAGGAACAATGCCCGATTTTATCTACCCATTACTATCACTTGTCATAGATTTTATCTGTTTACTCATGTGTATCAAGTTTATTTTCTCCAAACGTGGCGGAGTTTGGGTTGTCCCGGTACTACTAAGTCTCGTCTTTCTTGCAGCGTCCGCCTTATGCCTTCTAGCTCAAACCGCCACAAACACAGAAGCCTCCATCTTAGTCTTCGCCAAAGCCCTCTCCATCTTCTTTTTGGGGGCATCTGCAATCTGGCTTCTCATCATCATCATTTTCCGCATTGCACTTAACCCAGAAGACATACAAAGCGTGAAATCTAAACGCAATAAAGCTGAGTCCGATTTCCTTAAAAAGCACTCCTCTAACAATGCTTTCTGGCAAGGTGGAGATGCTGAAGCCTCTTTTAAGCATAAAATCAAGCAAAAAGACCAGCCAAAACCAAAAGTAAAAAGGGTTATAGACTCCTACAAAGAAGTCAGAACGGTAAGCCCAAGAAGATACAAGAATGCAGAATAATATTGTCTTTCTCTGCGGCCTTAAAAGCTGCGGAAAAACCTATTATGCACAAAAACTTTCGCAAGAAACTAAAATTCTTTGGTTGGATAGCGACCAAGAACTCTTAAAGCTCAATAAAGGCTATAACTCCTGTAGAGAGCTTTATAAAGGGGTGGGAGCAAAGCTTTTCAGAGAAAAAGAAATGGAGGCAATACAAAGCCTTATTCAAAGCCTAGAAGAGAAAAATATAAGAGCAATTGTCTCCCTTGGTGGCGGAGTTTGTGATACAAACAATAGCCTAGAATTCATAAAAGAGCACGGAATTTTAGTATATCTTAAAGAATTAGAGCATATTTTATACCATCGCATGGAAAAAGATGGACTTCCCCCATATCTTGCAAATAACCCATTAGAAAGTTTCCACCAGCTCTATGCAAAAAGAGATAAAGTATATTCTTGTTTTGCCAATTATGTGATAGAATTGTACGAATGGTCTGAAGAAGAAGTTATAAACCAATTAAAGGAGCTGTTTTTAGACCATTAGGAGGATTTTGTGTCTAACACTTTTGGCTCTATCTTGAAGATTACCACCTTTGGAGAATCTCATGGTCCAATGCTTGGTGTGGTAATTGATGGCCTAGAAAGTGGCTTTGAACTAGACCTTTTGGCAATTAAAAAGGAAATGAAAAGAAGAAGCCCTAATGGTGGCAACTTTTCCAGCGCAAGAGATGAAGAAGATCAAATAGAAATTGTCAGTGGCCTCTTTGAAGGAAAGACAACAGGAACTCCCCTCACAATATTGATTAAAAACCAAGATTCAAGACCAAGCGACTATGAGAAATTAAAAGCTTTATATAGACCAGGTCATGCAGATGCCACTTATCAAGCTCGCTATGGAATAAGAGATTACAGAGGGGGCGGTAGAGCCAGTGGTAGGGAAACAGTATGCCGTGTTGCAGCTGGCGCTATTGCCAAACAAATACTTGCAAAGAAAGGAATAATCCTTACATCTAAAATATATTCCATTGGTGGAAAAACCACAGCTTTTGAAGAAACTTTGCAACAAGCAAAAGTTAACAAAGACAGTGTTGGCGGAACCATTGACTGCCTAGTTACTGGAGTTCCAATGGGAATTGGAGAACCTGTTTTTGATAAGCTAGATGCCTGTATTGCTCATGCCGTAATGTCTATTGGAGCGGTAAAAGGAATTGAGTTTGGCTCGGGTTTTAATTGTGAAAATCTTCTAGGAAGTGAAAACAATAAAGAGCAGTACTCAGGTGGCATTCTTGGTGGAATATCAGATGGTACAGACCTCAAATTTAGAGTTGCAATAAAACCAACACCGTCCATTGGAAAAACACAACTTATGAAAACTACTGATGGGAAAATGATAGAAACGTCTATTGAAGGGCGACACGACACCTGCATTTGTTTACGAATTGGTCCCGTAATAGAAGCCATGACAGCCCTAGTGCTTTTAGACCAAATCTATTTGAAAAATGCAAGAATGGGAGAAAAAGATGCCTGATGTAAGAGCTCAAGATTTACCTCTTATTGTGCAAAGCGACAGAACAATTCTCTTAGACGTACACTCCCCTTTTGCTGCTGAATGTAGAGATGAGATTATGGCTTTTGCTGAGCTAGTTAAAGCCCCAGAGCACATTCATACCTATTCAATATCGGCAATATCGCTATGGAATGCAAAAAGTGCAGGCCTTGGCACTAATCAAATTCTTCAACGTCTAGATAAGTGGTCTAAGTTCCCTATCCCGCAGCCCGTTGAAAGTTATATTCAAGACGTATCCTCAAGGTTTGGTAAGCTGGTTTTGGAGCCTTATTCAGAGCAAAGTTTCATCTTAAAGATATCGGACTTATTTATTGCAAAAACAATTGTGGCCAACCAAAAGCTGTCAAAGCTACTGCGTCCAATTCCGTTGCAGGATCAGCCAGATATCAGCGCATTTGAGATAAAGCAATATGAGCGTGGAGATGTCAAGCTGGCTTTGATAAAGCTTGGGTATCCGGTGGATGACCGCGTGCCCTTGGTGAAATCGGAACACCTTCCAATTGAGATGACCTGCCCTTTGAGAGAGTATCAAATTGAGGCGGTGAAGTCGCTTTTAGGAGATTTGGGGCCTGGTACAGGCTATGGCACCATTGTAATGCCGTGCGGAAGTGGAAAGACGGTGGTGGGCTTGAAAATCATGGCGGAGCTTCAAACCAGAACACTCATACTTTGTCCAAACGTTGTGGCAGTGCACCAATGGATTGCAGAGATTAAGGCTAAAACTAATATTTCTGAGCAGTTGATTGGAGAGTACTCGGGAGAGAAAAAAGAACTCAGGCCAATTACAGTATGTACTTATCAGGTATTGACTTATAGAGCAAGTAAAGATGCCGATTTTGAGCACATGAAGGTAATTAAAACGGGAAATTGGGGCCTTGTTATTTATGATGAGGTTCACATGTTACCTGCTCCCGTGTTCAAGATTACGGCTGAATTACAATCGGTTTACAGAGCAGGACTTACAGCTACCCTCATTAGAGAAGATGGAAAAGAAGATGATGTTTTTAGCCTTGTTGGGCCCAAACGATTTGACATTCCATGGACAGATTTAGCCCAAAAGGGATGGATTGCAAGTGCCTATTGCGTGGAGGTACGTGTACCTTTAGTTGCAGATTTAGCCTTGCCTTATGCCGTTGCAAATAGAAGAGATAAGTATAAGATAGCTAGCACAAACCCAGAAAAATGGGAGGTAGTGGAAAGCCTTCTTCACAAGCATTCTGGAGAAAATATCCTAATTATTGGACAATACCTTGACCAACTAAAAAATCTTCAAAAAAAGCTTGGCTTCCCTTTAATCACTGGAAGTACAACGAATTCCAAAAGAGATGAACTTTATCAGCGTTTTAAAGAAGGACTTGAAAAGGTTCTAATTGTTTCAAAAGTTGCAAATTTTGCAATTGACCTTCCAGATGCCTCCGTTGCAATCCAAATTTCTGGAACCTTTGGTTCAAGACAAGAAGAAGCACAAAGATTGGGGCGTATTCTTAGGCCAAAACGCAATCCTTGCTATTTTTATTCAATAATTACAAAGTACACCGTTGAAGAAGAATTTTCGGCAAATAGACAAAAATTCCTTGTAGAACAGGGCTATAAATACTTAGTTGAGGAGATTTGATGACACAGATTGTAGATAATACCAACGAACGTTTTTTAAATCTTCTCTCCGCTTTGAGTGAAGATTACTACTACTTTTTAGCTTCCAACATTTTAGGTAAAATACCATCACCCTTTAACAAACAGACATTAAACAGAAACATTCTTTCGTTCTTTTTAAATCCTACAAATCTTCAGGCGCAAATTTCCTCAATAGATGACATGGAAAAACAAATGCTTGCCATGGCATATCTTCTTAATGGAGAGGCTGAAGACTCTCAATATTTAGCCTTCTGCTACAAGAAGCCCTATTTCATACTCTCGCTTAAGCTAGAAAACCTCTGCGACAGGATGCTCTTATTTAAGGTTCAAAAATCGTACGTTATCAATCCCCTTTTAGAGTCTTTCATTGAAACCTATATAAATTCAACCGAGGCGAAAATTGAGAAAAATCTCAATGTTCCTTTTGCCGACTCCAACACAGTAAGGGCAATTTTTAATCTCTTAATAAATGGCTCCGTTCCTCATAGGGAGGCAAACCTCCACCATTTTATTAAATCTGGACGTCTTGAGTCTGTGTTTCCAAAATTTGAAGAAAACCAAATGGTTCAAATTTTTGAAATTTATAAAGATCTTGCCCTTAAAACCAAAACAATAGAAAGAAACGGAGAACATCCAACTTTACATTTGACTAAATGCAGAAAAATATTGGAACAAAACAACTTTGATCTTAATATGTCGGCCTTTGAGTTCAAAAACAATTCTGCTTCTGCTCTTGCCTGTTGCAAAGCCCTAACAGTACTAAGAGCTTTTCCAACCACCATTGAGTACTTTACAAGTTTCCTAGATTCCCTAAAGCCAAGTATTCCAGCCTCCATTTTATGCGAAGATCTCAAAGCACTTGGAATGG
>CAVKHB010000088.1:0-6047 GCA_963656005.1 Coriobacteriaceae bacterium | reverse complement strand
CAGCAGGCTAAGGAAGGTAGGTACCACATTTTGGGTATCATGGAACAGACTTTGGCTGCTCCTAGGGCTGAAATTAATCAGTATGCTCCAAAGATTCTTACAACTAAGGTTGAAGAAGAGAAGATTGGTGCTGTTATTGGTACTGGTGGAAAGACCATCAAGAGCATTGCTCAGGTTACTGGCGCTGAAGTGAACATTGATGATACTGGTGTTGTTACCATCTATGGTAAGAATTCTGCAAGTGCTCAGGCTGCTTTGGAAATGGTTAAGGCTATTGTTGAAGAGCCAGAGGTTGGTAGGATTTATCAGGGTACCGTTAAGAGAATCATGGATTTTGGCGCTTTTGTTGAAATTCTTCCTGGAAAAGAAGGGCTTTGCCACATTTCTAAGCTTGCTAGAACCAGAGTGAACAACGTTTCCGATGTTCTTCAGGTTGGTCAGGTTATTCCTGTTAAGCTTATTGAGGTTGACCGCACTGGTGGTAGACTTAGTCTTTCTTACATTGATGCTATTGACCCAGATGGTGAGTCTAAGGCTCCTGAAAGAAAGCCTAGAGATTCTCAGCCTCGCAGGGATGGTCGCAGACCTTTCAATAAGGATTACAAGGACTTTAAGGACAAAAAGCCTAGAGAGAATAAAGAGAATAAGGACTGATGGATTCAAAGAATTGTACAATTAAGGTTCTTTTAGGGCAGGGAGCTAGGCTTCCTGTTTATAGCTCTGAACAGGCAGCAGGCGCAGATATCTGCGCCTGCCTTGTCAATGGGCCTATTACTATTGAACCGCATAAGTGGTTTGGGGTTCCTACTGGGCTTTTTTTTGAGATTCCTGTGGGTTATGAGGTTCAGATTAGGCCTAGGTCTGGTCTTGCTTTTAAATCAGGAATTACCGTTTTGAATGCTCCTGGGACTATTGATTCGGATTACCGTGGCGAGATTAAGGTTATTCTTATAAATCATTCGGATACGCCGTTTGTTATCAAAGATGGGGATAGAATTGCTCAAATGGTGCTTTCTAAGCACGAAACGGCTACTTTTGAGCCTTCTTTTGCTCTTTCTTCTACTGAAAGAGGCGCTGGTGGGTTTGGTTCAACTGGTATAAAGGGCTGAGGTTTTTATGAAAAGACAGAGCTATGGAAGACTGTATGCATACGTTGGCAAAGAGTATTTGCTTTCGTTTTTTCTGGCTTTTGTCTTTTTCTTTTTTATCTTTTTTATTAACCAAATTCTTGTTTTGGCTCAAAAAATTCTGCTGAAGAACGTCAATCTTAGTGATGTTCTGGTTCTTGTGGTTTTGACCATTCCTCAGTTTTTGATGTATACAATGCCGTTCAGCTCGCTGGCTTCGGCTAGTATGGTGATTGGAAATTTATCCACACAAAATGAGGTGCTGGCACTGCGCTCGTGCGGGATTAAGACGAGTAAGATATTCGTTCCTATAGTGGGGATATCTCTAATATTATCGGTATCTACGCTATTTATAGCGGATAGAATGATTCCGTATACCACTGAGAAGTACAAGGAGCTTTACGCGCAGGTTCTGCAACGCATTCCCACGCTGGAGCTGGAAAGTTATAGCTCTACCACGTTTGGAGATAGGGTGATTTCCAATGGATTGGTGGATGGCAATACGGTGTATGACGTGTTGATTTTTGATGACACGAGCTCTTCTGACAGGCGCGTAGTGATGGCGGACAAGGGTACGTTTTCCGTGGTGGATATTGATAGATTCATCTACAAAATAGAGCTGGACAATCCTCGAATTCTCGTCACCGATGCCTCGTCCGTGCAGTCGTATTCGGTGGCAAGTTCTGCCCACATGACCATGTATCTTAATTTGTCTTCTGAGGCCTCGGGGGTTGTGACCATCACGCCGTCCCAGATGTCCATAAGACAGCTTTTGAGCTTGGTGAAGGAGCGCAAGGTTGACCAAGATAACGCCATAAAGCATAGAGATGCCGATATCGCAAGTTCTGTTGAGACTTTGGCTGATGCCTTGTTTGCTGTGGAGAAGGGGGCTGACTCAGGCTCCGCGGGCTTGAGTGTGAGCGTGTCAAATCTTGAGCGCCAAATTAATTATATTAATGCAATAGAAGGAAATAATACCTACAGCTTCTACTATCAATACTATAGAACGGAGCTTCAAAAGAAGGTAGCTTTGTCTTTTGCCTGCACCTTCTTGGTGTTCATAGCTTTTCCTATCTCCTTTTTTAGGGTTAAGAATGGGCGTCTCTTGGGCTTTGGGCTTTCTATGCTCATTGCCTGCATGTACTGGTTCTTGCTGTACTACATGCACACGCAAGCTATTATGACTGGCCTTCATCCTGCTTGGTTTATCTGGTTCCCCGATGCCTTGGTGTTTTTCATTGGGCTACTTCTGATTTTGAGGTTGAGAAAGAGATGAGAAGCTTTAAACCTTTCAGTGTTTTGACTAGATATACTCTCTCTAGTGTAATTAAGGTTGGGCTTGCTACGGCCATGCTTGCAGCTTTAATGTTAGTTGGAGTGGATCTTTTTTCGAACCTTGATTCCTATATCTCTCACAACGTTTCCTTTGGTCAGGCATTCTTGGTTTCCTTACTATACTTTCCTCAGGCTCTTCTTTTAGCTTTGGGGCCTTCTTTTTTGTTCTCCGTAACTTACTTTTTGTCAATGCTAACTGCAAACAATGAAATGATTTGCATCTTAAACTCTGGGGTGAGTATGCGCCGTGTGGTTATCCCTTGTTTGGTTCTTGCTGTTGCCTTGAGTGTTGGTTATTTTGCTTTCAATGAAAATGTTGCAATTGAAGCTTCCAATCTCAAAGATACTAGGTATAAGGTTTTGACAAGTAGCACTTCATCTTTGGACAATACAAACATTGCTCTAAGCGATATGCAAGACGGCTACATGGTATATGCAGGCCAGTTTGTCAACGAAACTTCCACGCTGTACAACGTCTCATACGTAGAGCTTCTGGATGGAGCTTTGGGTTTTGCTGGAGCTTCCTCTGGTGAGACGTCCTCCGGTGAGGCGTCCTTCAGGCGTGTGGATGCTTATAAGGCTCAATATGATGAAACTTCCAAACTTTGGACGCTCTATGATTGTTACGAGTACTTGCCTGTCTCTGATGTAGTAGGACAAACGGTACAGGTGACGTACTACGGCAGCCTAGATATCCCACGCATGCAACTAGAGCCGCAACTTTTTAGAAATCTCTCCTCTGAAATATCCAAGATGTCGCTTGACTTGGCCCACGCCTACGTACTTAGGATGAAGTCCATCAATCCCGATGAATATGCTAGGCTTGGAACTGAGTATTACAAGAGAATTTTCAGTTGCCTAACGCCTTTAATTATGATAATTATTGCCTGCAGCATGAATTATAAGTTCAAGAAGAACGTTTTATTCTTCTCTTTGATTTGCTCAATTTGTGTTGCCGTTGTCTATTTTGTTGTGCAAATGGTTACCCTTATGCTGGCAGATCAAGGTGTCATTGCTCCATATTTGGGTACGCTGATTCCATTTGCCGTTGTGCTTCTTCTTGCAGGCATTATGTCTGCTGTGTTGAAGAGTTAATTTGCTAATGGTATACTGCACACCATGACTGAACAAATTTATACGCTGCATCATCAAGATAAAAGTTGTAAGGCGAGAACTGGTGAAATTGCTTTGGAACACGGAGTAGTGCAGACTCCAGCTTTTATGCCAGTTGGAACAAACGGAACTGTTAAGGGTATTTATCACGATAAAGTTGCCTCTATTGGTTACAATCTCATCCTTGGTAACACTTATCATTTATATCTTAGGCCTGGTGTTGAAGTTCTCAAAACTTTTGACGGCCTTCATAAGTTTAGCAATTGGAATGCAAATTTTTTGACAGACAGTGGTGGCTTTCAAGTTTTCTCACTTAGTACTTTAAGAAAGATTTACGAGATGGGCGTGAAGTTTCAAAGTCACATTGATGGCTCTAGACATGTCTTTACTCCAGAAAAAGTTGTTGATATTCAACAAGTTATTGGCTCTGATATTGCCATGATGCTGGATGTGTGCTCAGCTCCAGGAATTAGTTGGAAGGAAACTCTTCATGCCATGGATATTACCCACCTATGGGCTGAGAGGGCAATTGTTCATAGGGATTCACTTTTGGATACCACGGGCCGAGCCTTCAGAGGTAAGCTCTTTGGAATAGTGCAGGGTGGTTTTTATGAAGATTTAAGAGTCAAAAGTGCCCAGACCATTGCTTCAATGGATTTTCCTGGTGTTGCTATTGGAGGCCTTTCAGTAGGTGAGTCTAAGGAAGATTTCTGTAGATTCTTGGCATTAACTGCCAATGCTGTAAACGAGGTTTCTCCTTCCAAACCTAGATACGTTATGGGAATTGGTACTCCAGATTACATTTTGGAAGCAGTTGAAAATGGAATTGACCTGTTTGACTGCGTTCTTGCAACGCGTACTGCAAGAAATGGTTCTGTCTTTACGGACGATGGAATGCTTACCCTCTCAAGGTCATTTAACGAATTTGACCACAGGCCTATTCAAGAAGGTTGCAACTGTGAAGCTTGCACGCATTATTCTAGAGCTTATATGCGTCACATGTTTAAGTGCAACGAGATGTTTGGTGGCATGCTTGCAACTGAGCATAACTTAACTTACCTTTACAATCTCATGGCAAAGGCTCGTAAAGCCATTGAGGAAGACCGCTTTAAATCCTTTAAAGAAGATTATTTAAGGCGTTTTTATGCAAACGGTGGAAGATGCCTAGGTTAAGATTTCCCTATAGGGGCGCAGGAATTGGTCTAATCTATGACGACGGTATTCTTATGGGAAAGCGCGAACAAGGGCTTTTTCGTGGCTCATGGGCGGTACCCGGCGGTGGCAAAGATAAGGGCGAAAGCTATCTGGATTGCGCCAAGAGGGAATTTTTCGAGGAAACAGGTTGCAATCTAGATGTCTTAAATCCCGATTTTCTTGGCTCTTGGTCTCTTAATTTGCTTCCATTTTTCAAATGGATAACCTTTTTTTATAAGATAGATTCGTTTGACTTAACGCTAAAGCCTAATGAATTTTCTGAGCTTAAATGGATTCCTATTGAAAAAGTAAGGACCTACAAGTGTAGGCCTTTTACCAATTGTGAAATCAACTCAGTGCGGAGATGAAGTATTTGTTGAGACTTCCATTCTCATAGAGAAGCGTGTAAAGATTGTTTACAAGCGGAAAATCTTTCTCTTTTCCTTTTTCCTTTACAAACTGCCATATAAGCCTGATGGTTCTCTTTCCTTCAATTACAGTTGCAGCGTTCCTTTCCTCATTGAATAAAAATCCCTTTCCAAGAAGCATTCCAAAGGTTCTGTTTCGTGAGAGGTCGTTAAGAGCTGTCAGTCCTAGGTCTCCCAGTCCGCAGTAGCAGAAAATTGTATCTTCTGAGCATGAGTAAAGCTTCAATAGCTCCCTCATCTCCTTGACTGCCTTGGTGTAAACAAGAAAGTCAACATTTGGGGAGCCGTATTTACCAGAAACAAGACCTATTGCTATTGCATACATGTTTTTTAGGATTGAGCAGAGTTCAACGCTTCTTGTGTCCTCCGTCCAGTCAAGAGTAAAACCAGTGTGGGGGAGGATTGTTTGTTTGAAGTATGTGTAATCAGCCTTAGTTCCGCCGAATGTGAAGGATGTTGGAAATCCGTTCATTGTCTCAATTGCAAATGACGGACCTTTCATGCTTGCTTTTCTATCGAATGGGATATCTTCTGTTATGAAGGCTCCTTCATCGCTCATCCCTTTTGCTAGGTTTACGATTAGAGGGTTTGATGTTGTTTTTATCCTCTTTGAGAATGGGACAATTACTTGCGAGGGAAGTACAAGCATGATTACATCCGCATCTATGAAGACCGAGTCATCCATAGTGGCTTTAAGGGATGGAGAGAGGAATTTTGTTGGAAAATATTTGGTATTCTGATGGTTTTGAGTTATGTCTTTAAATACATCTTCTTCTATGGTATGGATGGTTACATTGTTATTTTTGTTCCAAGTAAGACGTTCCGCTACAGATGTTCCAAAGACGCCTCC
>CAVKHB010000087.1:1205-6106 GCA_963656005.1 Coriobacteriaceae bacterium | reverse complement strand
GCACGAAGCCCCCTCGGACATGGTAGGCGTAGGCGGCACCTGGACCTGCACCCTCACCGCCGCATGCGATGGCCTCGCCACCGTCCGCCTCATCTACGCCCGCCCCTGGGACAAGACCGATATCGCTGAGATCCACACCCTTAAAGTCTCCGTCTCCAACGGCAAGATTTCAAATGTAGAGGAAAAATAAGCTTTTCTCACAGCCCTAAAAATAGAAAGTGTACATAAACGCGTTTTTTTCGCTCAAAATGTACACTTGTCTACATTTTGGCAAAAAAAGTGTTAAAAATGTAGACTTTTAGAAAACAGATGGAAAATTAATCCGCCAAAACCGTGTCCAACTCGGCCGCAATAGCCTTCTTATCTAGGTTCTTGCCAATGATGCAGAGCCTAATCATCCTATCGCCGAGCTTTTCATCCCAGTCCGCACGAAGCTGCGCGTTCTCGGCAAGCATTTTCTTGATCATGCCGGCCGGGGCAGTGGCAATCCACTTTCCGTACGGCGAGCAAAGCATCTGACGCCCAGTGGTCTCAAGAATGTAGGCCATATCATCTTCGTCGCTGAACCAAATGGTCCCCTTGCTCCTGATTATATTCTTTGGCCAATGCTTAACATAAGCTTGTAATTTCTTTCTATCAAATGGCTTACGTCTATAATAAATGAAGGTGCCAATGCCATACTCATCTTCACTCTCGCCCTCATGGCGGTGCTCATGGTGGTGGTGCTCGTGCTCCCCATGTTCATGCTCATGCTCATGCTCATGCTCGGAACCCCCATGTTCATGCTCATGCTCATGCTCATGCCCATGCTCGGAGCCTTCATGCTCACTCTCATGCCCTTCATGCTCGGAGCCCTCATGCTCGTGCTCCTCAGAGTGCCCATGAAAATCCGGATTTCCCTCGTCTTCCTCATCTCCCAAGCTACCTTCTGCGGAGAGAGCTTGGCACCAGCCAGCCTCCTCCCATACGCGCTCAAAATCAAAGGAAGAAGTAGAAAGCACATCAGCCACGTTGACATTGCCCATAGAAGTCTCAATAACCTTAACCCCAGGATGCAACGCATCAATGACAGCGCGAACCTTCTTTTTATCCTCATTAGACACCAAGTCAATCTTGTTCAGGACAAGCGTGGAGCAGAATTCAATCTGCTGCACGAGGAGGCTCTCAATATCCTCCTCGCCAATCTTGTCCTTCTCAAGCAGCTTTTGGCCCGAGGCAAACTCATCCACAAGGCGCATAGCATCCACCACGCCCACAATATTATCCAGCACACCATTCTTGATAGCCAAAAGCTGCTGAGCAATAGGCATTGGCTCACACACCCCGCTAGCCTCAATCATGATGTAATCGTATTTACCACTTGCAATTATCTTCTCGATATTCTTGGCCATCTGCCCCTTGAGGGTGCAACAAATGCAGCCATTGGTAAGCGGCACAATATCCTGCGTATCCGTGATATTCGCACCCTTGGCAATCAGCGACGCATCCACGTTCACCTCGCCAATATCGTTCACGATAACCGCCACCCTGTAGCCATCCTGATTCCGCAACACATTATTCAAAAGGGTGGTCTTCCCCGCCCCCAAATATCCACACAAAAGAGTAATAGGCGTCTTAACTTTACTTGACATAATTCATCTCCATGGAATGTTTAACCGCATCTCCACGAGAGAATATACCGATATTTTTAAAATTAGTCTATTTTTTCAATTCAAAGTGCATGACATCAGCCCAACGCCTGCGGATAGCAATATCCGCCGTCAAATTGGTATTGTCATAGTCAATGGACCACTGAGTATTACTCGTAATATCTTCAGGATTCGGATCCTGAGCAGCAGCGCGCAAACCAGCCCAAACAGTAGCGTCAGTATACTTGCCTTTCTGTTGCTCAAGCACCTCCATAACAGCGTCATAGCGCTCCTTGCCGTGACCATAAATACCATTTTTCTGATTTGGCAAAACCTTATCAATATACATACCGTAGAAGTTAGTAATTGCAGATATAGGAGTTGCAACAAGCTCTCTAGTTGGGCTCTCGCAATCGTATTCAACAACCCTACCATCACCAGTAGCATCGGTTATATAAAAGTGATAATCACGCCCGCTTGTGGCAAGCATATCGTAGCCCTTGAGGAGGTCAACAGCCTCCTGCGTGGTGGCCGCCCTATCAAGCACCAAACGGATTACAATGGAAGTTGCAATGATAGGCTTACCCGTCTCCTGGTGTGCAGGCTCACTGTCCAGCGTCAATACAGCAATAGACAAGCCCTTCTCGTTTACACCATCAAGACAGATAAACGGAGCCGTCAAACAAGAAAGCTTCTCGCTAATTTCATCCTCAGGCTCATTGGCATCAATGTTGTCCAATGCAGCAAAAGCAATAGACTTATAACCATCCTTAGGATTGCAATAAACCAACATAGCAGAGGTATCGTTCTTGAAGTCGTAGTTGCGCCCCATGTGGACATTGCCCTCAGAATCTGTGAGAGTAAAAGCAGTACAACCATATTCTGGAGTTTTAACATCAACAGGAATAAGAGGAAGACACTCTTTCAAAATGGCATTAGTAACATCTTGATTATTATGGAGCCCATAGTTGATAACATTATCAATGTTATAATCGTATTTCACTTCCATGCAGTAGAGATTGTAACCGTCCTCATAATTTGTCAACTTTTCAATGCTGCTAATAGTTTGCAAACGGGTAAAATAAATCCCCACAAACACTAATATAGCAACAAGTAGCAAAGCTAGAACAACAAGCACAATTTTAAGAGCCAATTTCATTAGAGTTCCTCCGTTCCATGTTTCAACGTTTATTTTTCATCCGTCCACTAGCAGCCGCCATAGACAACTTTAAGCTCTGCCTTAAATTATGGCCATTAAAACCATTTTTGTAAAGCACAACAAAAACCCAACAAAACCCCAAAGGAACATATCAATCTTGTCCGAAAACACAAGATTTTCAAGCCTTTTCGGACAATCTTGTCCGAAAAACGCCTTTTTTAAGCGTATTTCGGACAAGACATATCTGAAACTCCCAAAGGAGCACTCAGCAATTTTAGTTGATAGCAGCCTGTGCAGCAGCAAGGCGAGCAATTGGAACTCTGTAAGGAGAGCAAGAAACGTAGTTCAAACCAACCTTCTGACAGAAAGCAATAGTCTTAGGATCGCCACCGTGCTCACCACAAATACCAAGGCGGATGTCTGGTCTAACAGAACGACCAAGCTTAGCAGCATGGTTGAGGAGTTTACCAACACCATCAACATCAATAGTAGCAAACGGATCATATTCGTAGAACTGCTTATCGGCATCATGGACATAATGGCCAAGGAAGGAAGCAGCATCATCACGGGAGAAACCGCAAGTCATCTGAGTAAGATCGTTAGTACCAAAGCTGAAGAATTCGGCGGTCTGAGCAATCTCATCAGCAGTAACAGCAGCTCTAGGAACCTCAATCATAGTACCAATTTCGTAAGGAACTTCCATCTTTTCCTTCTCAAAGATGTCTTTAATAACAGCCTCAGCATGCTCCTTACAGAACTCGAACTCCTTGTGGTGACCAACAAGAGGAATCATGATTTCTGGATAAACATCAATACCCTTCTTCTTAACATTGATAGCAGCCTCAATAATAGCTCTAACCTGCATCTCAAGAATCTCTGGGTAAACAATAGCAAGACGGCAGCCACGGAAACCAAGCATTGGGTTGAACTCATGAAGAGCGGCAGCCTTTCTGGCAACCTCTTCAGGAGAAATACCAAGAGCCAAAGCCATCTCGTGTCTAGTTGTAGAGTCATTAGGAAGGAACTCGTGAAGAGGAGGATCCAAAAGTCTAATGTTAGCAGGAAGACCCTTGAGCTCTGTAAACATAGCCTCAAAGTCCGATCTCTGCATAGGAAGAAGCTCAGCAAGAGCAGCCTGTCTCTCAATAAGGTTGTTAGCAAGAATCATCTTTCTCATAGAAATAATTCTTGAACCACCAAAGAACATGTGCTCAGTTCTGCAAAGACCAATACCCTCAGCACCAAGCATAACAGCCATGTGAGTATCAGTAGGAGTATCGGCATTAGTTCTAACGCCCATAGTCTTAATATTATCAACATAGCTCATGAACTTCTTGTAATTCTGATAAAGGTTAGAATCATCTGGATTCATTGAACCATTGAGAACCTGAACAATCTCAGAAGGCTTAACATCAATCTTTGCGTTGTAAACAGCACCGGTGAAACCATCAATAGAAATGAAGTCACCTTCCTTAACAACAACGCCATTAACATCAAAATTCTTTGCTGCAAAGTTGACAACAATCTCACCAGCACCAGAAACACAAGGACAACCCATACCACGAGCGACAACAGCAGCGTGGCTAGTCATACCACCACGGCAGGTAACAACACCCTTAGAAACGGCCATACCACCAATGTCTTCAGGAGAAGTCTCAGTTCTAACAAGAATGACATCCTTACCCTGATTTGCCCAAGCTTCAGCATCTTCAGCACTGAAAACAACCTGACCGCAAGCACCACCTGGGGATGCATTAAGACCGGTTGTAAGAGGCTTGATACCAGCTTCTTTAATTCCATTCTGGTCCAAAATAGGAGCAAAGAGCTTATTAAACTCACCAGCAGGAACACGAGAAACAGCAGTTCTCTCGTCAATAAGACCCTCTTCTACCATCTCAACCTGTGAACGGAGCCAGCTGAAGATTGTTCTCTTTCCGCTTCTAGTCTGAAGCATGTAGAGCTTACCTTCCTGAATTGTGAACTCCATATCCTGCATATCGTGATAGTGTTTTTCAAGAGTCTCTCTAATACCACAAAGCTGCTTGTAAACCTCTGGGTTTACCTTGCAAAGGGTATCAATGGACTGAGGAGTTCTAATACCAGCAACAACGTCC
>CAVKHB010000087.1:0-1176 GCA_963656005.1 Coriobacteriaceae bacterium | reverse complement strand
TCCTCGCCCTGAGCATTCATCAAATACTCACCATAGAAGTGGTTGTCTCCAGTGGATGGGTCACGGGTGAAAGCAACACCAGTACCAGAAGTCTCACCCATGTTACCAAAGACCATGCTCTGAACGTTAACAGCAGTACCAAGAAGACCGCGGATATCGTTCATACGTCTGTACTTAATAGCTCTATCGTTATTCCATGAGCGGAAAACAGCATCAATAGCCTTAAAGAGCTGATCATAAGGATCAACTGGGAAATCCTCGCCAGTATGGCGCTTGTAGATTCTCTTATATCTCTTAACCAAGCTAATAAGGTTCTCAGTTGTAAGCTCATAGTCATAAGTCAAGTCTTCTTCATCCTTGACATCCTGAATTGCTTCTTCAAACTTATAGTGTGGAACACCCATTACAACGTCACCAAACATCTGGATGAAACGTCTGTAGCTATCCCAAGCAAATCTCTCGTTGTTTGTTTTCTTAGCCATAGCAGCAACGGTGTCTGGGTTAAGACCAAGGTTGAGAACGGTGTCCATCATACCAGGCATTGACTGAGCAGCACCACTTCTGACAGAAACCAAAAGAGAATTCTCAGTATCGCCAAGCTTAGCATTCATTGTTTTCTCAAGCTGCTTGAGATTAAGAAGAACCTCATCCTTCATGCCTGCAGGATACTTACCATCATGTGCAGAGAAATAAGCACAAGCCTCTGTGCTGATAGTAAATCCAGGAGGAACAGGAAGACCAATGCTGGTCATTTCAGCAAGGTTTGCACCCTTTCCGCCAAGAAGGTCTTTCATGTTAGCAGTACCCTCTGCTACACCATTACCAAAGAAATAGACATACTTAGTAATTTTTTTTGCCATCGTTTTCCTTCGTTTTCTAAAAATATTTTACAGTTGAGGATTTTCTACTATTCCAATAGCCTTGTCAACATGATAAAAACCAAAGCTCAAACTAATCAATTACAATGAAAGAAAAAACGAGAAAACCAAAAATTGCGGTAAAACTAAATCGCCACCCAGAAAATAACTAGGTGGCGAAAAAAAACTACACTTTTTTGAGATTTTTTAAAAAACCCAAACAACAATTTCACAAAAAACTAGGCAATATAAGCTTTAAGGTCTTGAACCTCTTTATCATTAGAAAGTTGAGTAAGAACCTTTTTCTCAATCTGTCTAA
>CAVKHB010000086.1:3370-6235 GCA_963656005.1 Coriobacteriaceae bacterium | reverse complement strand
AGTAAGGAAGGCGTTCCATGAAACTTACACGTTATCCGGTTGCACACCCCGTAATAATTGCAATGACGCTTTTAGCCTTAGGCGTTTTTGGACTTATGGCGGTTTCAGATACTAACACAGAATTTCTTCCAGATATCTCCAACCCAATGGTATATGTTGTTACCATCTACCCTGGTGCATCAAGTAAAGATATAGAAGAAACAATAACGAACGTTCTGGAAGACGATTTTGTCACCCTCCCAAACTTCAAAAGTATGTCTTCTCAATCTATAAACAGCGCCTCAATAGTAGCAATTACCTACCAAGACGGCATTGATCCTTATGACGAGATTGATGAAGTTAGAAACCGAATTGATGACCTAATTGATGACCTTCCAGACGGCATACAGGGCAGACCTTATGCACTGGTTGGTGGAACTTCCATGCTTTCCATTGCCTCTTTTGTTGTTGAAAGTACAGATGGAGACATCAATGCTCTTGGAGATTATGTTGAAAACGAGATAAAGCCACAACTTACGCAAATCTCTGGAGTATCAACAATTACCGTCAACGGAGCCAAGAATCCTACAGTTGATGTAAAACTAAGAATGGACGACTTAAACAGCAAAGGAATTTCACCAATTGCCGTTTATCAAATGCTTTCATATAGCAACTACTCCATCCCTCTTGATTCAGTCTCATTTGAAGGCACATCAATAGACGCAAAATTCGACTCAACCTACTCTTCTTTGGACGAGATTGCCTCAATCCCTGTAGGCTACTCACTGGACGGCGGAATCATAAGGCTATCGGATGTAGCGGACATCTCGCTTGACTACAAGGATGAAGATTACATTGTCACCAAAAACGGCAAAGAAGTCATAAGCGTAGATATTTGTAAAAGAAGCGATGGCAACACCATAGAAATCACCAACAAAATCAAAGAAATCTTGGCTGAGGAAGAAGCCAAATACGGTGGAGCCCTCAAGTTTACCATGATTAGCGACGACTCCACACTGGTCAACTCCTCACTTTCCACCGTCATAGAATCTGGAGTACTAGGTGTCATCATTGCCGTTCTAGTCATCTACATCTTCCTTAGCGACTTCAAAGCCACCATCATAATTGGCCTGTCCATCCCGCTTTCCATCTTCTTTACCTTCATTGGAATGCAACTAATGGGCATCACCATTAACCTTCTCTCGCTATCCGGCATTGTAGTTGCACTGGGTAACATAGTTGGCGCCGCCATTCTTGTCCTGGACCAGGTATACCGATACTACCAGGAAACGAAAGACGGCAAAGCCCTCTACAGCGTCAACCAGTCAATATTTTTAGGGACCGATAACGTTATGGGCTCTGTTCTTGGATCAGGACTTACAACAATTGTCGTATTCTTACCAATTGCGATGATGAGTGGTCTTGTAGGACAAATCCTCAAAGACGTATCCGTAACCTTCATGCTCTCACTTTCTGCGTCCCTTTTGGTTGCAATTATTTACATCCCATTCTTAATGAAGAAACTTCTTAAGGAAGATGACAGTGCCAGAACACCAAAACGCGAAAATATCGTTGTAAGAGGATTAAACAAAGTTGAAAAGTGGTATGCAAAAA
The DNA here is from genome assembly GCA_963656005.1 of Coriobacteriaceae bacterium. Classification (GTDB taxonomy): domain Bacteria; phylum Spirochaetota; class Spirochaetia; order Sphaerochaetales; family Sphaerochaetaceae; genus UBA9732. The sequence goes on along the minus strand of CAVKHB010000086.1, from coordinate 4,642 downwards.
GCCTTTACTTTGTGGAAAAGCACTGCCCATTTATGTTGGTAGTAGCCATCTTGGTAGTTCTTTTGAGTGTTTACATTCTGCCAAACATGGAGTTCACATTCATCCCTTCTACGGATAACGGAGACTTCTATATCAATGTAACACTTCCTCAAACGTACTCACTGGAAGAGACCCATCAAACAATGAACAAGATTGAGGAAATGGTGATTGAAGCAGTCCCCGAGATGAAAGCTGACGTAGTTTTCTCGGGAAAAGACATGTCCGTTCTCTCACAAGCAACGAAGAACAAGGGAGCAATCCACGTAGTTCTTACCAGCGTCAAGGACAGAGATAGAGACATTCATGATATCATTCTTCAAGTTCAGGAACTTTTGTCTGCCAATATTCCAGATGCAACCATCAGCGTAGAAAACGGTGGTTTCGATAGACTTATTAACCTGGTTTCTAACGGTGGTGGTTACGGTCTCATGCTGGTTGGAGAAGACACAGACGCCCTCTACGAAGCAGCAGAACGAATTGAAGCACAACTTAAGACCTACCCTGAAGTAATGACAACAAGCATTAGTGCTACAAATGACATGAAAACTGCTGTTATCAACGGAACTTATGACTATCTAACAAGTTTGGGCGTCCCAGCAAAGGAAGCAGGACTTACAAGTGCAATTCTCTTCTACGGCACAGATGTTGGAAAATACAGCCAAGAAGGCAGCGATGACCGCTATGACATTCATCTTTATTCCGATATCCAAGACCAAGAACTTAGCGCAGACAGGCTAAACGATATAAAGATCACATCACTTGCTGGCTCAACAATTTCTCTTGCAAACGTTGCTAGTTTGGATTTGGAGGAGAACCTCTCTCAGATAAACCACGATGATAGAGCAACTTCTCTTACAATATCTGCAACACTTACAACAGAAAGTACAGATAGCGTTACCAAGAAGATTAACCAATACCTAGCAGAAAACCCACTTCCAAGTGGAATTTCAACAAAAACCAGTGGTTTGGGTGAAATGGTTGAAACTTCTATGACTCCATTGATTGAAGCACTTTTGATTGCAATGTTCCTAGTTTATCTAGTAATGGTTGCCGTCTTTGAGCGTTTTGACCAGCCGTTCTTAATCATGCTGCTGTTCCCATTCTGTATCATTGGTGCAGTTGTTGCCCTTTCCATCTTCAGCTCTTCCATGAGTATTGTTTCAATTCTTGGAATTGTATCCCTCATTGGTATGCTGGTTAACAACGGTATTGTTATTGCAGACTACGCAAACC
>CAVKHB010000086.1:0-3325 GCA_963656005.1 Coriobacteriaceae bacterium | reverse complement strand
GGCCTTGAGTTTGATGAATATACCGATACTCTTGGAATGCTTTCCTACAGAGAAGAAAAAGCAATCCTGGATAGGGAAACCGCAGAGGGATCGGCCTCAAGACTTAGAGCTATCTTGATGACCACTCTGACAACTGTCTTGGGTGTCATTCCTATGGCTGTGGCCAAGGGTGAAGGTGCAGAAATCTATGCCCCGTTAGGACAAGTTATCATGGGTGGACTTGCTACCAGTATGATACTAACTCTATATATTATGCCAACTTACTACTATCTCCTTGAGAGAGGAAAACTCAAGAGAATTTATAAAAAGAAAAATGCTGCCACAGTTGCAGAGGAGGAAAAATAAAAATGAAAAACAAGAATGTCAAAAATTTAAAAGTTGTAGCATTGCTACTAGCCTGCTTGGTTGCACTTACATTAACCAGCTGTTCAGCCGTCTTTGATTCTGCAATTAGTGGCACGGTCAAGGATAGAAGTGCAAGAGAGACCTCGTCTACACAATCTGGCGGAATTGTAGATGCCATGGTCTATTCCTATGACGATAAAACTGCTTGGGAAAATGCCTATAACAACTGGGATGGGAAGAGCGTCTTTAACGACTATTCTGTACCATCGGCAAAAACCACTACAGATGGTTCCTTCTCAATTTCATCGCTCAGATGGAAGACAAATAACCCTCTTTATGGAAAAGATGCTGATAGCCGTACAGTGTACTTGCTAGTCTTCCATAAAGATTACGGCCTAACAAAAGTAGAAGGCAGAACCGTTCAATCTGACAAGTCCAACAACTTTGGTATTGTGTATTGTGATAAGGTATCGGTAAGTAAAAACTTGGTAATTAAGTTTAAGGACATTGAAGATAATAGCACCACAGCTACAGGCTCTGATTCCACAATCACAGATACAAGTGGTTTCTCCTTCTCCTATAGCTATTGTGATGGTTACAGCGCAGATGGTTCTGACAATGTTTCAACAACAGTTTCTTCAATCACCAACGGCCAGTGCACAATTACTGTAAAGTACAAGAATGATGGCTCAAATCCTCCAACAGTCACAGTTTATGATATTCAAACCGGTGATGATTGGACCTATGATGGTGAAGACACCGTTAAAATGACCTACAGCACAGAAAATAAGAGCTATACTTCTAACAGTCTCTATTTCACCAATGATTGGAAAACCGTAAGTGTTAGCGTAAATCTCAAAGATGGAGCTACAACAGACTCCGTTACAGATCCAATCTACTTTGCTTGGGAATATAACAACGGAGATGGTGACACGGTAAAATCCGATACAGTAACAACTTCAACCGGCCGTGCAACCATCAATGTTAAGTTTAGAAAAGGCATGACAACTACTCCTTGTACCTTAAAGTTAACCAAGTTTGATGACCAGAAAGGTTCTAACAATGACTATTGGAGTTGGACAGAAGGCGAAGACAATGCAGCCCTTAGAGGTGAAGATTCTTCTATTGAAGTTGAGCTTGAAGATGACAGCGATAGCCTAAGCGTAGATGTTTACTTCAGAAAGAATTATCTTAGACTTGGCTCTGGTATCAGCGGTTATGTCTACACAGCATCTGCAACTGGTGATGGCTACGGAAACAAGACCGATGATGGTAAAAAGCTTACAATTTACAATGGCACTACAAAGCTAGGAGATACGGTAATAACAAGAATAGAAAATCCAACGGTAGATGGAGCCGCAACTAATCATGGCAAATTTGAAGGCCTTGGAAAATCGGGTAAAGTAAAATTGACCTATGATGATAGTGCAAGTGAGGTTTCTTATGTTTCCAACCCAATTACTCTTACAGTAAAGAGAGAAGGTGTTGACGTAGGAACTATTGAGCTCACAAGCGAAGATTCTAATTTCTCTGGATACATCTTTACAGTATAAGGGGCTTTAAATGAAAAAGTTTTGCACAATAATGCTTGTGCTTCTTCTTGCCAGTTTTGCTTTGTTTGCAGATGAAAGCTCAGCTAGCTCAGCTAGCTCAGTTATCTCAGATAGCACAAACGAAAGCACAAACGTGGCCTTTGAAGATCTTCAAGCATCTATGACCGGTAGCAATGCAGAGCTTCAAAAAGCAAGGCAAACCTACATTCAAAGCCTTTTGGATGTAAAGAATGCCAAAGCCAATTATCAGCCCACCATTGAACTACTGTTAACCTCTACCTATATGGCAAACCCTCCAATTGGAAAAACAACAATTGGAGTGGACGAGCTTGCATCTCAACTTGGAGTTGTTGTTCCAGGCTCCTCAGCAGGTGAATATGTCACTCTTTATAAGGGAATGGACAATTTCTACTACAACGCAAGTCTTTCAATCACTCAGCCTCTGTTCACTTGGGGAAAGATTCCAGATGCCGTTAAGCTGTATACACAAGTTGCAGAAATCAGAGCCCTATCCATTGAGGATACATCAAAGCAACTTACAGCCCAACTAAAAGCAAGACTTTCTGCCATGAAATACATGGATGAAATTCTTGAAATCTTAGACGAAACTAAGACAATTGCTGACGAGCTTGTTGCTGTAAGCCAAGATGCTTATGACAATGGAATGCTTTTAAAACAAGAAGTCATCAAGGCAAAAATTGATGCCATGGAAATTGATGTTACAAGGCAAGAGATTGTTAAGGAGTATAAAACAAATTTGCAAGAACTCCGCACAATTACTGGTAACGATAGCCTAAAATCGGAAGATATTGATTATTCTATCAATGAGGAAGAAATTCAGGCCATTGTTACCATTGACCATGACGAGCTTTACAATCTTGCAACCCGCTCTTCCAGCGAGCCTTTGACAATGCTTAAAAAGCAAACTCAAGCTTTACAACTGAAGAAAAAAATTGCAGAAGATTCTCTATATTGGAAGCCAGACTTTGCTCTGCAAGTGACCTTAAACTACGGCGGCTCCGCTCTTCCACTAGTTGAAACCAACTGGTATAGAAAAGATGACTACGGTCTCTATATTACCTTTGCAATTAAGTCTACCGTCTGGGATGGTGGAGTAAAGCTCAACGATGTCTCCTATGCACAAAGTGAAGTACTAGGTTCTATTGCTGACTATGACGCTGCAGTTGATAAACTTCAGTCTGTTGCTCAGGAGAATATTGCTTCTGCAGAGCTTGCGCAAGCTAAGATTGAATATCTGGATCTTAAGCTAGAAGAAGCCCAGAGCAGACTTGAGATGCTTGAACTGCAAAAGGAAGAAGGTCTTATTTCTAAAACAGACGTACTATCTCAGAAAATAGAGATAAACACGGACAGAATGCAGATACTTGAGCAGAAGATTTCTCTTGCAAGTGCTGCATATACTCTTG
>CAVKHB010000085.1:4152-6307 GCA_963656005.1 Coriobacteriaceae bacterium | reverse complement strand
ATGCTGCTCAGCCAAAGGCAGAAGTTCTTCTTCCTAACTTTGCAGGCGAGATGGTGAGCAAGGGGCTTGGTTCTCTCAAAGTCTTCTCAACCACGGAAAAGTGGTTTGGTATGACCTATAAAGAGGACAGGGAGACGGTTAAACAAAATCTTGCTCTTAAGACCAGCCTTGGTTTCTATCCAGAAAATCTTTGGAAGAATTGAGGAAATTTGGGGAAATTTGAGGAAACCTAGATGAAGAGATTGGCAATTCTTGTTGCTTTACTTTGTTTTGTTCTCACTACAGTTTTTGCTCTTGAGGCCTCAGTATCATGGAATTGGTACAAAAATGATAGGAATGTTAAGTTTTTCAGGTATCAACTTGACGGAGAGGATGAAGATAACTGGACTGTTGTAAAGAGTAATGTGCTTGAGGTCTCTTTTGATGTGGATGTCTCTGTTGTTCACGTACTCTATCTTCAACAGTCTTACGATGGTATCCACTGGAGTGAAAGTAGCAGTACTGAATCTGAAATCTACAGTGAAGAAGATCTTAATTACGATGATTCTTATGATTTTGACGAGGATTCTTTTGAGCAAGAGGAGCCACAACCCACAGAAGCAGTTCCCGAGGAAGTAGAGACTCCAGAGCAAAAGCCAGAAGGTAAGGATTTCTTGAATTTTGCATTGAGTTACAGAAATTCAATTCCTCACCATGCAGTATCAAAAGAAGTTGGTTTTGTAGCTTCCTATGCACATCTTTTCCCTTATTCTTTTTCAATATCCGATTCCTTTGCATCCGGCTTTCTTTCCGAAGTTGGTTTCTATGTTTCTGAAGAATTTTTCTCCAACATTTCCAAGACCAATACTTTCATAGTTGCCAACGTTCAAGGGGCTATGAATTTTTCACCTAATAAGGGAGATTTTACTATTGGCTTTGGACCAGAGTTCCAACTTAAACTGGGAGATTCAAAGCCCGTGTTTTACGTAGGTGTTACTGCTCTTTTGTTGCTTCGTTTTAATCTAACAGAGCAATATAGCATAGGTTTTGCTGCAGCAGAGCATTGTTACTTCTATCCAGAGAAACTAAATATATTTGATGTTAGAGCTTCTTTTTCAATGAATGTTTAAGACAACATAGTGGGCTCGCTTAAAGGGCGAGCCTGTAAATGTTTACAATATCGGCATGATGAAGCTTCATTAGACCGCCAGCTGCTGTGCGGCCACCTGTAAGCATACGAGTTGCCATTTCTTCAAAGTCACGGTCGTCAATGTTAATCTGGCTAAGCCTTGTAGGAAGGCCAAGTGCTTTAAACCAGTTTTCAAGCCTCTGGATACCGTCTTGTACAAGATGTTCTGTGTCCGTTAGAGGGATGTTGCTCCCCATAACACGAGATGCAAATTGAGCAAAACGCATTGGATTTGCCTTGTTCACATATTTCATCCAAGCTGGAGTCATTATTGCAAGTCCAGCTCCATGAGCTATGTCGTATTGGCCAGAAAGCTCATGCTCTAACCAATGGCTTGCCCAGTCCTGCTCACGTCCACAACCAAAAAGGTTGTTGTGTGCCATAGTAGCAGCGAACATTAATTGCTCACGATAACCGTAGTTCTCTGGTTCCTTAAGAGCAAGAGGCCCGTATTGTAAAATCACTTTCATTGTTGCTTCTAGGAGGGAATCTGTTATTGCAACATTTTCTGTGTTGGAGAAATAGCGTTCCATAAGGTGGCTTAGCATGTCTGCGGAGCCACAGGCGGTTTGGAAGGCTGGAAGAGAAAAGCAAACCTGTGGATCCATGATTGCAAAAGTAGGATAGTTGTTTTCACTGTTGATTCCACGTTTGTTGAGCGTTATGTTGTTTGTAATAACGCAAGAATTTGACATTTCAGAACCTGCAGCAGGAATTGTTAGAACAACTCCAAGAGTAATACCTTTTGGAAGTACACAGCCTTTGACCATAAAGTAGTCTTCCCAAACATCTTTGTCTTGAGGAATGACACTACCAAAAGAAATGGCTTTACAGGAGTCTATGACAGATCCTCCACCTACGGCTAGAATAAAGTCATTTTTTTTACTCTTGACTACCTCAATTCCGTTTAAGACAAAATCCAGACGAGGATTGGGTCTTACTCCAGAAAGTTCTGTGTATGGAATTTTTGCTTCCTTGAGGGATTCA
>CAVKHB010000085.1:1097-4142 GCA_963656005.1 Coriobacteriaceae bacterium | reverse complement strand
GATTCAGTCACTTTGTCATAGATTCCATTTTTCTTAATGGAACCACTTCCATAGACCATAAGAACGTTTGTTCCTCCAGCCTCCTTGATTTCTTGGGCGACATTAGCAATGGAATCTTTTCCAAAAACAATTTTAGTTGGACATCTGTACGAAAAGCTATTCATTCTGCACTCCTTATATGTTCACTTTATCTCATTTTTAGCATAAAATCATCCCATAAAGTTTTTGTTGGAGGTCTTTATGGCAGATACAGAAAAAAAGGGATTCTTCGCCGAATTTAAGACTTTTATTGCACGCGGAAATGTCGTTGATATGGCTGTAGGTATCATCGTTGGTGGAATGTTCACCTCAATTGTTCAGTCATTTGTTGCCGATATTCTCAATCCAATCTTGGGCTTCATCATTGGTGATATGGATTTCTCTGAGCTCAGAATTGTTCTCAAAGCTGCAACTGAAACCACATCTGAGATTGCAATTCGTTACGGTTCACTTCTTCAGTCTATCATCCAGTTCTTGCTCACAGCTCTTGTTCTTTTCACAATTGTCCGTGCAATGAATAAACTTAAGGCTGACGCTGAAGAACGTGCTAAGAAAGTAGAAGAGTAAAGAGGTTTTTGTAGGGAAAACTTCTAAATGTCTACTTTTTTTACTGGTTTTGGGCACTTTAGGTAGACTTGTCTACTTGAAGTGCCTTTTTTTAGTGTTTTAAGTAGACTTTTCCAACTTTCTTAATGATTTTTTTAGTTGGTTCTACATATTGAGCTCTTTCAATTCTGTGTTTAATGAGATAACAACGGTGAATTTTACTGTTTCGTTTAAAATCGTCGCCAATTGTACTTTCTGTGACATCCTCTACAATGAAGTCCTCATAGATTTCACCAAACATTTTAAAGCGAGTGTAGTTGGTTGAGAAAATCAACGTTCCATTATTTGACAGGTGCTTCATGCAGGAGCGAATTAGGTAACCATGGTCACGTTGGACATCAAAACTTCCCTTGCCCTTACTGTTAGAGAAGGTTGGTGGATCGCAGAAAATAACATCAAAGATATCTCTGTTTTCTCTTAGGAAGGCTAGGCAGTCATCTCTGTAGAAGAAATGGTTCATGGTATTAAACCCATTAGCCTGCATATTATGCATTGCCCAATCAAGATAATTTGCGTTGGTATCAACACTTACAGTAGATAGAGCACCGCCTGCAGCTGCGTGAACAGTTGCTGTTGCCGTGTAACAGAAAAGGTTGAGAAATCTCTTGTCTTTACACATATCCTGAATCATCTTTCTTACGGGTCTATGGTCAAGGAAGATGCCTGTGTCCAAATAGTCTTCAAAGTTTACAAAGAATTTATGACCGTTTTCGTGGGCAATCATGAAATGGGAATTACTACTTCTCTTGTTGTATTGGTTTGCCCCGCGCTGAATTTCTCTGCGTTTTACATGAATGTCGTCATAATCAACCCCGGTGACTCTTTCTGTTGCTAGAATTAGTTCATTGAGTCTTCTTTCTGCATCCTCTGGATCAATAGAACTTGGGGCGGCATATTCCTGTAGGCTAATCCATTTTCCTTCATAAAAATCAATTGCAGCACTGTATTCTGGCATGTCTGCATCATAGAGTCTGTAGCAGGTAACGCCCTGTTCTTTCATGGCCTGTCCAATAGAAGCAAGGTTCTTTTTTAGTCTATTTGCTGCCATTTGTGCACCAGCGGAAAGCGGTTGTGAAAGGCGCTGCTGTTTTCTTTCAATGGCCTTTTCCATTAGCTGTTGGCGCTCTTGTTCACTAAACACATAGTAGTGCGCGGCCTGACATTCAATGCCTCCGTTTATGAAGGTGTTGGTTCTGTTGGGTTTGAGGTCAATATAGCCTAAAAGTTCTTTGTTGCCACAAAAAATACATATATGCCAGCCTGAGAAGACATCGTTCATGATTTGTCCCATACTGGTGTATAGCTTTCTAATTGCAACGGAACCACTGTCAAGACGTACTCCGTAAGGAGGATCTGTGACTATATAACCAGCTTCAGAAGGGATTTCTTCTTTGGAGATTTTTGTGAAGTCTTTCACTTCAAAGTCAACAAGTTCTCCTAAGTTTGCTGCATAGGAATTATCAAGGGAGATTTCAATGGCTCTTCTGTCAATGTCCCATCCTAAGATGGTGCATTTGCATTCTCTTTGAGCGGCCTTTGCTTCTTTTACTACTTTCTCCCAAATTTCTTCTTTGTGGATTGGAAGTTTAAGGAAGGCAAAACCATTTGTTTTCAATAGTCCAGGAGCTGTATTGGTTGCCATAAGCGCTGCTTCTATGCAAATTGTTCCGCTTCCACAGAAGGGGTCAAGTAATGTTGGAGGTGCAACTTCTGGATCTGTGAAGGAGGCCTTCAGCCGTTTGTACCAATCACTACGATACAATAAAGAGGCGGCCATAAATTCGCTCATGACAGCTTCAGTTTGGGCTTTTCTGTATCCTCTGTGGGATAGGCCTCTGCCTGCAAAATCTACATACCAACTTACGAGATTTCGGTTGACGTGAAGATGAAAAACAATATCGGGATTATCTCTGTCTACTGAAGGGCGCTCACCCCCATAGACTTCGCGACATCTTTCTACAATGGCGTCTTTAAGCCTGAGGGAAGCAAAGTGGCTGTTGCGAATCCATCGGCAGTCTGAGACCGTTTCCGTAATTGCAAAAGTTTTGCTTGGTGAAATCCAGCTTTCCCAGTGTAGGGCTTTGGAGTGCTCATAGAGGTCATCTGTGGATTGCAATTTGTCAAAGCGGTGTACAAGTACCAAAAGTCTGGTTGCGCTTCTGGTCCACAATGCGAATTTGTAGGCGGTCTGAAGGTCTGCGGTAAATTCTACACCGCCCGAACTGGTGTTTATGTCGGTAGCGCCTGCTTCAAGAACTTCGCGCTCTACTAGGTCATTTTGGTTTGATGAAGCGGATGCAAAAAAGGTCATGGGAAACTCCTTCGTTTTCTTGGGTTTAAAAACTTCTACAGTGTTGCGTCAAATAGTTTTTTGACTTCGTCTTCTTCAAAGCTATAAAC
>CAVKHB010000085.1:0-1087 GCA_963656005.1 Coriobacteriaceae bacterium | reverse complement strand
GCTATAAACTGTGCCGCAATTGAAGCATTGAAGTTCAAGTGGGAATTTACCAGCCTTAAGAATTTCTCGTTTTTCATCAAGTGGGAGTTTTGAGAGGAAAGTAGAGAAGTTTTGTTTATTGCAAGGACAAGAGAAAGCAATGGGCTCCGAGGCTAAGTTTTCAACTCCATAGTCTGCAAAAACCTCAGAGCAGTAATCTGAGACTGTTTTTCCTTCGCTTAAAGCCTTTGCAAGAGATGGAAGACCTTGGCTTTTAGTTTGTAGCTGGTCAAGAATTGTATCGCTACAACCTGGCATTGCCTGTAAGAAAAGGCCTCCTGCGCCTAGAACTCTACCTTGTTTGTCAAAGTGAACGCCCAAAGAAAACATTGTTGGGGTCTGTTCGCTTTCATTGTAGTACAGCGCTAAATCTTTTGCTAAGTCTCCATATTGAATCATGGTTTGTCCTGTGAAAGGAGCTTTTGAGCCTTCAAGGAGTTTTGTAACACTAATGAAACCAGGGCCATAGAGCATGGATAAGTCTGAGCTTTCAAGCGGTTTGTCTATATGGATTGGATTGTTCTTAAGATAGCCTCTAACGGCTCCGCATGCCCAAGATTCAACGTATATACCGCCTATTGGGCCACCGCAATCCACGGTAAGCTGGATTCTGTCATTTCCTTTTACCGATGATGCCATTAGTCCTGCTGCAATGTAAGCTTGACCCAGAACTAAAGTTTCTAGAATGCCTAAATTGTGGTTTGCGCGCATTTGGTTCACCATAGTGGTTCCGCCTAAGCCTGTAAGACGGATCTGGCCATCAGCGAGCAACATTACCTGCCTGCCATCTTCAGCTATCTTGCTCAGGTGTTCTGCAAGAAGCTTGTCTTCAATTTGTTTCTTTATCATTGTGCCTAAAGATTATTAGAACAGCCTTAATTGTTCAAGGTTTTACGTGTATTTAAGTGTCTTTTATGTTGTTCTTAATTCACATGAAGCTTTTTATCAAATATACTTTATAATTGGGAATTAAGGAGGTTTTTGCAAAATGCTCTTTTAGCCGGAAAGGCAAAGCCAAGATTTATGAAGGCAGTTTTGCAAAAACCTC
>CAVKHB010000084.1:2310-6372 GCA_963656005.1 Coriobacteriaceae bacterium | reverse complement strand
CAACAATTCTCAAGGACGTTGTCACAACCCCAATAGGGACAAAGTACTACTTTGCAATAAACGGCAAAGATGAACTTGGACGTGAAAGTGGCTGGAGTAAGGTTGAAAGCGGCTACAGTGCAATCACTGGAGCAACGCTCATAAAATACATGCAAGTTTACTGCTTCAAGCCTTGGGAACATCTAGATTCCAGCTACCTGACCACGGACTACCCATATCCAGATAAAGATGTCAACACCAAGTGGAAAAACAGTGGAATCTACAGCAAGATAAGCGCTGCAGGTCTTGGAAGTCTTTCAGATGGCATTACAGAAAATTCCTACTTCCACGACGGAACCATCTTCTACAAGGCGGTACGTGACGGCGTAGGAGGAGCTGTTACCTTCTCTTACAGCAACTTTGGTGAAGTGGAATGGATGAACACAACTGGAAGCTACACCATGAACGTCTCAATGAGTGGAGATGGTACTGTTACCAACAAGGGAGGCCTTACCATTAAAGGCATGTATCCAGCAAATATCGGCATGGGAAATTTAAAGGTTAAGAGTCAGAGTTTCAGTGGAACGTACACCGTCACACAGGAAAACGGACTTGGGGCAGAAGAAGTTAGCCCAAATCAAAATTAAGGAGGAAGAGGATGAAGAAAGTCAAATATTTATTATTAACAATTCTTACAAGCTTACTTCTAGCTTCCTGCACGTATGAAATTCCAAATCCAATCATTGGAACCTACAGCCTCAAAGCAGAAGGCTCCACCTACGATAGCGCCGCCATATCGCTTAACAAAGACGGAAGCTTTGTATTCATGCAAATAATTCCAAAGACGGCAGAAACAATAAGACTAGAAGGCAAATACAGCTACAACCTCAGGGCCTTCAACTTCACATCGGCAGACGGCTCAATAACGCTTGAAGTCACAACTCCAATACCAACGGGAGTACAGAACACCTTCCTCAAAGAAGGCTCCAACTACTTCCTCTACGACTGGAAATGCGATAAAGATAGCGGCCCGCAGTCGCTCACGCTGGTAATTAATGCCAACGATAGCAACACCATCTATGAGTTTGTCTACAGCGCAAAGGAGTCCTTATGAAAAAACTTATCACCCTTCTACTTATCTTAACTTTGACCTTCAGTCTTTTTGCCGACACCTCTTCCTCTGAGTCCGCCCAGACCTCTCAACCCAAGAGCTGGTGGCAAACGACAATTGAGGATGCCACATTCATGTACGATCTCTACTTCAGGGCCACAATGCTCAGAGAGGACTCCTTCAGCTTAGGTGGCGGCATCAATTTAGGCCTAGAAACCGATAGCTTTCAATTTGCCATCTACGGACTTGGCGACTACTTCCTAGACCCAATTGGAGGTCTTGGCGGGGCAGCAAGCCTAGAGTATATGATTGAATCTGGTGCAATGTTTGCCTGGAAGTTAGCAGAGGCTTGGATCAGCAGAAGTTATATTGCAATAGATTTTGGCTACTACATGCAATTTGCCAAAATCCCTCAGGATCCTGATACCCTCTTTCTTGCAAACAACGGTTTTATGATTAGGCCAAAGTTCTACACGCTTCTTCAAATATCGAAGCATTACAACATGAGCATTGGCCTATATTACCAAATCCCACTCTACCCGCAATACTCAGATTACAAGGGAGTGGGAGTAAGTATAGCTATACTTTAGAGTTTTTTACAAAATTAGAAACCTACAAGTTCGTCAGTACTTGACGTGCTGCTCTTTGTTCCATTGATTTGAGCAATGGCCGCATCTTGCTTCTCTTTGATATTTTTAAGGGTATAATACAATTCTAGGGCATTGTTATTGCCAGATTTATCATAAACTTCCTTGGCAAGCTCAAAGGCTTCATCGTAGTCAGCAAGGGCATAATACAAAACTGCTGCGTTGTAACCACTTGGGATGTGACCTGAGGCTTTATACTCTTTAAGGAAAATCTCAAGAGCAACTCTATAGTTTCCATCATCAACGTAAGAGTAAGCCTGCTTAACGGAGTCAGCTTTAGGCTTGTTAGACATAAGATCAATATAGACCGTCTCGTAGTGAGGTGTCAGCTGATTTGTAATGGTAGAGAAGAAATCATCTACAAGAGACTTGAAAATTTCCGTTGCAGAATACCAATTATAGACAGGAGTGTCTTGGACAAACTTCTTGATATCGTTAGGATCCGTATGACCAATTAAAGTCAGGACATCTCCACTTTGAATTGATTGGGTCTTATTGGCAATAAAAACGTTGTCTTCTACATCTGTCACCGTATAGGTAAGACTTATAGCTGCATTTTGAACAAGGTAGAATTTGTAACCTGTTACCTTTGAAGGATCCGTCTTGTCCTCATAGAGGGATTTAGCAGTAATGTATTCGTCATAGTACATGTAACCAATGTTAGAAGTTAAAAGAGCATCTACACCGTTGCTCATAAGGGTTTGTCTAACTGTGCCAGTGCTTTTTCCAACCAAGATTAGAGCATCTGTAAGTTCTGGACCCTTAATGGTGAAATATCCCTTATCAATGGCCTTCACCAAGTTTTTTGAGGTATAATTTGAGACCTGACTTGGCGTTGTTCCATCAAACATAGTAAACATACTGCCTATATATTGACGATAAATATCATCCACATTTCCTCTAATTGGGATAATGTAGCTTCTCCAAATCAATTCAGCAGGCGAATAATTATAGCTTGTAGACTGAACTGCCATGTTCTTATAGCCGGCAACGTTGACCTCTGCTGGAACTAAAGTTCTAAGACCAATTGTTGAATAGCAGCTAGTTGCAAAAAGAAGTACTGTTGCAATTAGAGCAACAAGAATGAAAGATTTTACTTTGTTTTTCTTCATCTCTTCCCTCCTGGGTATGGGCAGTATATCATCATATACTTACAAAACTCAATTGACATCAATTGCAACTGTAATTATCCTTTAACTAACTGAACCACAGTAGGGGGCAATTATGATGAAATCGGAATGGGCTGACGATTTATTTAATGACGATAACGTCCTTGATGACGACGACTTTGAAGATGAGGATTTGGACAAACTTGATGAGGAAGACGAAGACGAGGACGACTTTGAGGATGAAGAATTTATAGATCCTTACGATGCTCCAGATGTAAGCGATTTTGATGATGACGAATACCAAGATGAAGACGAAGACGAGGAAGATGATGAAGATTTCCTCAACGACGGCTTCTACTATGATGACGAGTATTCAGACGACAATCCAAGCGATCTTTATTAATCTTTTTCTATTAAATCTGAAAGTAGCCTTAAAGCACCGCTTATAAAGGCTACTTCTTTTATGTCCATTTTTTCAATTTCATCAGCCTTTTTCTTAATATCAATGGCAGCATATTTTAGTCCAATTAAATATTCGGGTAAGCATTCAACTCCTTCAGTTGATAGTGCATCACTTGCAATTGAAGCCTTTGTAATTATTCCTTTTTCAACGGTAAGGTAAAAAGCAACCACTCCTCCGGGAAATCTTCCACTGAGTTTGTTTGTAAATTTTGGAGACTTTCCTAGGTTCCAATCTTTACTTGAAAAAACTTCAAAAGATTGCCTAAGTTCTGGGTATAGCCCCATTTTTTCTTCACTTACCACTTCTACAGGGCATTGTTCATCAAAAGCCTTTGCCATACAGGAAGCAAATAAATCTGTTGTTGCATTGGGAGCAAACTCCGTTAAATTGGCAACCCTTGAGGCAACGGACTTCACCCCGTGACTTTGCAGCTTATGCTCATTGGGAGTCAAATAATCGGGCAACTTTGAAAGGTTGGTAGAAATAAGCATAGTGCCATGATGACAAAAACGACCCTGTGTGGTTTGAAAGGCGCTACCGGAAACTTTTCTTCCATCCACCAAAACATCATTTCTACCGCTGACCGTTGCCTCAATGCCCATCATGGCAAGAGCCTTAAGAACAATCTCAAAATTCTTAGTCTTATCTGCCTGTTGAGCTGGGCAAATTATTGTAAAACAAATGTTGCCCAAATCTTGGTAAACAGCTCCTCCTCCACTACAACGTCTAGCAAGAGCCACCTTATCCCTTTCC
>CAVKHB010000084.1:0-2300 GCA_963656005.1 Coriobacteriaceae bacterium | reverse complement strand
CTTTCCATTACGCTGAGCCTACATTCCTCCCAGGGATTTTGGTAGCGGCCAATAACTACAGTTGGACTATTCTTCCATAAGAATAAAATGGTGGATTCTGGGTCAAAATTTTCAATCAGATACTTTTCCGTAGCCAAATTAAAATGAATATTTGTCCCCGTGGTCACAAAAATGTGTCTTGTTTTTCTTTCGCCCATATAGCTAGTTCACTCCTACCGTCCAAATATATCACAAAAATCAAAAAATAAGTTATGATATTGCTAGGAGGAGCCCAATGACATTTAAGAATGCAAAAGAGCTTAAGGCCTTGGCACCTTGGAAGGAAAGACAAACTGTTGTTTTCATGTCTGACTTTGGTTATGTTGACGGAGCTGTCAGTGCCATGCACGGTGTTGCAGATGAGGTTTGCCACTCTCTTAAAATTGAAGACCTCACCCATGAGATTCCACAATTTAACATTTGGGAAGCCAGCTATAGACTAATTCAAACAATCAATTTTTGGGCGCCGGGCACAGTTTTTGTTTCCGTTGTAGACCCTGGAGTTGGCTCAAAACGTGAAAGCGTAGCCGTGCTAACTAAATCTGGTCACGTTATTGTAACTCCAGATAACGGCACTTTATCCCATGTTGCAAAAGAAATTGGCATTCTTGAAAGACGTAAAATTAGTGAAACTGTAAACAGACTTGCCAATAGCCAGCGTTCATTCACCTTCTATGGAAGAGATGTCTATGCCTACACAGGAGCCAGAATTGCAAGTGGAACCATAACGTTTGACGAGGTTGGGCCACTTCTTAAAAACAAACCTGTTATGCTGGATGTAACGGATCCCAAGATAATCAATGGGGAGATTTTTGGAAACATAGACATCCTTGACACCCGTTACGGAAGTCTTTGGACAAATATCCCAGACATAATGTTGTTCACTGACCTTGGCGTAAGATATGGCGACTATGTAAGGGTTCTAATTAGCCACGACCATAGAATTATCTTTGGTTATACAATGAAGATGTGCAGAATTTTCTCAGATGCAGGTATTGGAGAACCCCTACTTTACATCAACAGCCTCTTAAATGTAGGCCTTGCCATAAACCAAGGAAGTTTTGCTTCCGAATACAGAATTGGCTCTGGAGAAAATTGGACAATAAGATTGCAAAAGCAAGAATCCAGCGAGCTAGAAATTTAAGGATTCTTTTTAAGTAGCTTGAGAATGAAGAGATCGTTGAAAATGCTGACCTTCTCTATTTCATCTCTTGCAATTAGTGGACTCCAATAGGTTGCTGGCCAAGGATTTATAAATCTGTAGTAGACAATGTAGAACACAATATAGATGGCAAAGAGAATACAAAGTTTTCTCAAAATTTTGTCGGCCTTTGTCAATTCGTGTTCTGCATACCAAGTTCGCTTCTTGAGTCTTCCAAAACCACGCAAGTCCATTGCATTGGCTATGACTTCAACCCTAGAGAAGGAAGAAATAATCAGTGGAACCAACAGAGCCGCATTGGCCTTCAACCTCTTGCCCAAAGAGGCTTTCTTGGAAAGCTCTACACCCCGCATTTGCATGCTGTTTTTAATATCGGTATATTTTCGGGCAATATCTGGGATGGTGCGGTATGCAAGCGAGACTATAGTGCAAATTTTGTATGGCACGTGCAAGTAGGCAAGTCCCGATGCAAATTCGCTTGGCGTGGTGGCCAGTACAAAAGCAATGACCACCATAAAGGAGGCCAGGCGTTTGAAAAACATTGCAAAGATGTACCAAAGCGTTTCCTTGGTGATGTAGAAATGATCGTTAAGTTGCCAAATAATTGTGCTGCCACCTACGTTGGTTAGTCCTGAGTTTGGGGAGACGAGAAGTAGCATGATAGAGCCCAAAAGGCCAACCACAACGAACATAAAGCCTACCATGAAGCGAATTGGCTTGTAGTTGGGCTTCATGGAGATGATTGCGGCTATTGGGAATACGGCTAGGATGGCTATGATGCGCACATCAAAGGTGGAGATTATTGCAATTGTAAAGAGGACAAACAATAAAACCTTGGTGCCACCTGTGAGTTTATGCATGGTGGTGTTCCCTGGAGTGAAGTTAATTAGAAATCTATTATTCATGCCCTTCCTCCTTGGCCTTTAGAAGCTTTTCATAATCGATAAAATGGCGAATGACCTTCTCTGGTTGAAGCTGCAACTTTTGAGCGAGTTTATAAAGGGAAGTCTGCTTTAGATTGGCTCTTTGAATAGTGTCGTCGTCTGCAAGAACGGCAAAGGTTTTGTCGTCTTTAATCAGCTCGCCATCAGTGAATACT
>CAVKHB010000083.1:0-6481 GCA_963656005.1 Coriobacteriaceae bacterium | reverse complement strand
GTCCACAGCAACAATGGACAAGTATCCTTTCGTGCATAAATAAAGTATAACTAAAATAAGAGGTTTTTGCAAAAACCTCATAAACTTTAATGAAAATAAATTCGCAATTAGAATGCATGATAAATAACTTTTAATCATAAAAAAATATAATGATATCATAATTGATTGTTATGTAAAATTAAGGTAAAGTGAACACATGCAGATAGTTTTAACAATCCTTCAGATAGCCGGTAGCCTAGGCATTTTCTTGTACGGCATCAAGAAAATGAGTGATGGGCTACAAAAAACTGCAGGAAAAAAGATGAAGAACGTCCTGAACTTTATGACCGGAAACAGGTTTACCGCCATAATAACAGGAATTCTTATTACGGCCTTGATTAACAGTTCAACAGCAACCACCGTCATGGTAGTAAGTTTTGTCAATGCTGGTCTAATGAACTTAGTTCAAGCAATAGGCGTAATTCTAGGAGCCAACATAGGAACCACAATCACAGGTTGGATTATGGCAACCCTAGGCTTTTCAATGGACATAACCAACATTGCAATAGTGCTAGTTGGTATAGGGCTTCCACTCTTCTTTTCCAAGAAAACAAGACAAAGAGACATTGGTGAAATTCTTTTTGGAATAGGCTTCTTATTCTTAGGACTTAATTATCTGCAATCTTCAATGCCCGATATTTCTGGAAACGTAGCCGTTTTAAGTTTTCTTGAAAGAATGAACGACGGTTCAATCTCAACAATAATCCTATGCATAGTAATTGGAACCATCTTAACCATCATAGTTCAATCTTCAGCCGCCGCCATGGCAATAACCTTAACTTTAGCCTATCAAGGCTGGATTGGAGTGACCGCCTCCTGCGCACTGGTCTTAGGTCAGAACATAGGCACAACCATCACGGCCTTTTTTGCCTCAATTGGAACTAGCACCAACGCAAAAAGAGCCGCTTGGGCACACATTTTGTTCAATTTAATTGGCTCAATCCTAGCCATCATACTTCTCAAATGGATGATGGCTTTTGTAAACATGATTACTCCGGGCGATATCTACACCATGCAAGGAGAAGAACTTTATGCAACAATCCCAACCTTCCTTGCAATGTTCCACAGTATGTTCAACATACTAAACACAATCCTTTTTGCCCCCTTCATCAATCAGTACGCCGCACTGATAACCCGTCTAATCCCAAACAAGAAAGACTACGAGGACTCCTCCTATCACTTCAAATACGTCCCCGGCACGCTGATGGAAACCCCAGAGGTCTACATCTCAGCCATCCAGGACGAAATTGGCAAAATGGGTGCAATAGCCAACCAGATGTTTGCATCCTGCATAAAGACGTTAGCCCTTCAAGATACCGATATCTCTGAGACGGTCGCTGATTTAAAACAAAAAGAAGACTATGTAGACCAAATGGAAGAGCAGCTGACTTCAATTTGTAGTCATATTTCAGGCGAGATTCAAGAAACCCCCTATGGCACTAGCACAAGTGGAATGTTGAGAATTATAGACGAAATAGAATCCATAACAGACAGTTGCTGTGACATAATCATGCTGCTTGATAAAAAGCAAAAGGCTGGTTGGAAAATGTCTGATGACAACGTCAAGACACTTGAAGCCTACAGTAACCTTGTTCAGCAATACTTAGACTATGTTGTTTCACATCTTGGACAAAAGCTGACAGAAAATGAAATGAAAACAGCAAACTACTTTGAAGAGAAAGTAAATAATACCAGAACCGAGATTCAAAATCTTGTCTATAAACAGCTTACCAATAGCAGTAAAAACGTTGCAGAACAACTTTGCATCCTAGATGACATTAAACATCTAGAGCATATTGGAGATCACTGCACAAACATTGCGGAAGTCTACTTTGGCCTAGATAAGCACACACCAAAACTTGTTGAGATGGAGTAATTACTTCTTCTTGCGTTTTTCTTCGTCACGCTTTTTGCGCTCTTCAGAAGCACGAATGAAGTCTGCAAAGGTTCCACCTGTACTTTCTCTGGAGGAAGAAGTAAATTTTGCATCTTCCCTCTTAAAGTCTTTCTTGAAATCCTTCTTAAAATCTCTCTGATTAGTTTTTGCGTTCTTTGTACCAAAATCAGTTTTTGTCTTGTTGGAAGACCAGTCTTGTCTTTGTGGTCTGTAGTGACTTGGCTTTACAACTTCAATTACAGTCTCCCACTTAACCTGAGGCTGGGCTTTGGCAACAGCAGCCTTGACGGCTGACTTGTGAAGAACTATGCGCTTTTTACCATCATTACCTGGAGTTGCTACGGCAATAACTTTCTTTGCAGGAGATGCACTTGCGTGAGTTGGAACAACCGTCTCGGGTTCTACCTCTACACGCTTTTTGACTTCCATCTCTTCGTAGCCACATGAGAAGCGCTGGCAAACATAATGAGGTCTGTCATATTCATCAAGAATTTTCATCATTGGCCAGTGGCAAGCAGGACATAGTCTGTCCTTATCTCCCATGAGGTTTGGATCAAACTTATCGTGATTAACAATGACCTGATTTACAAGTTCTGTTGCATTTTTCTTGATATCATCAACAAATTGGGCCTCTTTTTCTTCTCCATTGGAAATTGCAAAGAGTCTCTGTTCCCACTTACCCGTGAGCTCTGCACTCTTAAGTTGAGGTGGAACAAGCCGTACTAACTCGCGTCCTTTTGCCGTTGGAACAAGTTCTTTTTCTCTGCGTTCTATGCAGTTGTTCTGAATGAGTTTTTCAATAATATCGGCTCTTGTTGCAGGGGTTCCAAGTCCATTTTCAAGACGCTTTTTGAGCTCAACATCATCAACTAGTCTTCCTGCATGCTCCATTGCGTACAACAATTCTGCTTCTGTATATCTTTCAGGTGGTAGTGTTGAATTGCGTTTTAGAACCACATCTTTAATCTCAAGTTCTGAACCCTCTGTCAGAGAAGCAAGGCCGCTTTCATCCTCACCCTCATCTTCAACAGGAGCAGCGGAACGCTTTCCAATATCACGTGCAACATCACGCCAACCTTGAGTTGTTGGTACAGTTAATCTGGCAATGAAACGCTCTCCAGAGACATCGGCCTCTAAAGTGGTGGTCTTGTACTCGTAGTCGGGGGAAAGAGTTTCCAAGAAGCGTGTGACTATCAGCTCCCAAAGAGCTTTCTCGTTGGTAGAAAGCTTGGTGAGATCTACCTTCTGCTCCGTGGGAAGAAGTGCGTGGTGGTCGCTGACCATGGCGTCGTTGACTAGACGAGAGAGGTCTGTGCGGAAACCAGTTTTCATGTATTTTGAAGCGCGCATCCAAAAACTGGTTGCCGTTAAAGCCATGAGTCTATCTGGGATAGTTGGGACAATGTCTGCTGTGATGTAGCGGCTGTCCGTTCTTGGATAGGTGACAATTTTGTGCACTTCATAAAGGCGCTGTAGGGTGTCTAGAGTTTCCTTTGCGGAGAAGCCTAAAATATTGTTGGCATCGCGCTGAAGCTCTGTTAAGTCATAGGCAAGAGGTGGTTTTTCCGTTTTGGGAACCTCTTTGAGGCTTTTCACAACGCCCTTTGCCCCCTTGAGTTTTTCTACAAGCTCGTTTGCAGTTTTCTCATCAGGAATTCTGATGGTGTTATCCTGTGAGTACCAAGAAGCCTTGAAGGAGCCAAAATCGGCCTTAATAGTCCAGTAGAAACGGCCTGCAAAATCTTCAATCTCGTCTTCACGTGAGGTAATCAAGGCAAGCGTTGGAGTTTGAACTCTTCCGGCGGAAAGCCTTGTGTCAAAGTGGCAACTCATGGCTCTGGATACGTTATAACCAACATACCAGTCTGCATAAGAGCGGCTTTCAGCAGCTGCGTAGAGATTATCGTAATCGCTTGCTGGCTTGAGATTTGCAAAACCTTGCTTGATGGCAAGATCTGTTTGGCTACTAATCCACAATCTCTTAGCTGGTTTTGTACAGCCGGCCTGCTGCAAAATCCATCTTGCAACCAGCTCACCTTCACGACCAGCATCCGTTGCAATGATGACGCCTTCTACGTCCTCACGTTCCAAAAGAGTTTTGACAATCTCAAACTGCTCTTTTGTCTTATCTATAACCATGGTTTCCAATTTCTTAGGAAGAATTGGAAGATCCTTTAACTGCCAACGCTTATACTCGGCCCCGTAATAATCTGGGGTGCAAAGAGTAACAAGGTGCCCTAAGGCCCAAGTTACAACGTAATCATCACTTTCAAGATACTTGCCTCTATTTGTACATCCGAGTACTCTGGCAAGCTCTTTTCCAACACTAGGCTTTTCAGCAAGAACTAGATTCTTCATAACGGTCATAATAGCGTTCTAGGGCACTTAAAATCAAGATTGGTTCTTATTGACCTTTGCTCTTTGGGGGAGTATTATTTGGGTAATCGGATTGAGAAGTCTGATGCATAGCAGATTCAGAATAAAAAGGAGAAGCGAAATGGCTTACAGAATCACAGATGCTTGCGCAGCATGCGGAACATGTGCTGGAGAATGTCCAGTTGGAGCAATTTCTGAAGGCGACATCTATGTCATAGATCAGGATACATGCGTTCAGTGTGGAACATGCGCATCAGTTTGCCCAGTTGGTGCTATTGTTGAGGAGTAATTGTACCAACATAATTTTTGAAAATGCGAGGGCGGTCGGTTATAACGGCTGCCCTTTTTTTATGGAGGCAAATTTGTGGCCAAAAGTGTAGTATTTGTTAGCTTAACAAGCGTCCTAGGCCTCGTGCTTTGCTTTGCAAGCTATTCAATGAAAAGAAAAATCTACATGTATGTAAGAAATGCCCTTGCGGTAGCTTTTGGCTCTCTCTTTCTCTTAACCTTGCTTCTTGTAACAGACACAAGCCTACAAGGTTGTGGCTTCAATACAATGCTTGTAAAACTCAAAGAGACTACAGTTTGGTGGCAAATCCTTCTTAAACTTCTTGTTCCTCTTATTGCGGCTTTGACAACAATTTTTCTTGCAGAACTTCCTCAAAAAGCCTATGAAACTATCACGGTAGCTCTAATCTCCATACCTATAACCTGTGGTCTTTATATAACACCTGATGTATCACAGGGAGTATTTATTGGCCTTGTTGTAGTTTATACTCTGGCTCTTATTGCTGTTGGTCTTTTGATGTTCAGAACTTATCTTTGCGTGGAATGTGCTGCCGTTGGAGCTTTTCTTGTAGCTGTTTCCTTGAAAAACTTTTATTCTCTTTCTTCAATTACCATGTTTGTAATAGCTGGAATTTTAACAATTTTGGGCTCTGGTTTTTGTATTATTATGGCAGCTCGAAAAGACAAGAAAACTAAAAATAATAGCCCAAAACCTGCTGATGATGGTAAAAATTCAAGTGATAATGTAAAAATAGGAGATGATATTCAATGAAAGACACAATACCTAAGCTCACAGTAAGTGACCTAACATCTCTTATTAAAAATACCCTTGAAGGCTCCTTTTATAACCTAACAGTAGAAGGAGAAATATCGGGTTTTAAGCCAGCCTCTACTGGCCATTGGTATTTCTCTCTAAAGGATGAAGGGGCAGTTATTAGTGCTGTTATTTGGAGAAGCACCATCCCTAGAATCTCCTTTCTTCCAAAGGACGGACAAAGGGTTATTGTCAAAGGAAGTATAAGTGTCTATGGTCCACGCGGAACCTACCAAATTGTCTGTACTTCCATGGAGCCTTTTGGCGAGGGCGATATTCTTGCCATGCTTGAGCAAAGAAAGCGCCACTATGCAGAACTTGGCTACTTTGATGAAAGCCTGAAAAAGCCTATTCCTAAAAGGCCAAATAAGGTTGCAATCATAACTAGCCCCACAGGAGCTGCTCTTCAAGATATACTACAAATCACAGGTAGACGTAGTCCAAACCTAGATTTAATCATCCTTCCAGCTGTGGTTCAGGGGCCTGATGCTGCAGAATCCGTGGCTTTGCGTATCAAAGAAGTCAACGAATTTCTGCTTGCAGACGTAATGATTGTAGGCCGTGGGGGCGGTAGCATTGAAGACCTTCTTCCTTTCTCAGAAGATTGCGTCATTGAAGCCATCCACAATTCCGATATCCCTGTCATATCGGCCGTAGGTCATGAAATTGACTGGGCTCTATCCGATTTCGTAGCAGACTTAAGGGCGCCAACACCATCGGCTGCAGCAGAACTAGTATGTGAAAGCACCCTTGACCAACAGGCAAAAGTAGAAAGCCTTCGTGCAAGTATGAAGGAAAGTATGGCTTCTCGCATTTCAGCTATAAGGCTTAGGGTTGCCGCTTTCTCCAAGGAAAATGCAAAAGCCCAGCTTGAAAGTAAACTATCGCACAACCGCATGAGGCTGGATTATGCAATGAGCGCCCTAAAACGTGAGATTTACAATCTATTTGAGGTGAAAAAGACTAAAGTTCAAATGCTTTCCCATAAAATAGAAGTATTAAGTCCTCTTTCTATTCTGGACCGCGGCTATGGGATACTAACCACAAAAGATGGAAAGACTCTTAGG
>CAVKHB010000082.1:0-6606 GCA_963656005.1 Coriobacteriaceae bacterium | reverse complement strand
AGGTGAGACAGTTCAACAGTTGATTAGAAATATTTCCAATAAATTGGTGGCTTCTAGCGATACAGATTCCATTTACATAATTCGTGATGGTCAAAAGATTTCCGTTAACGGGCAGGAGGCTCTTACCTCTGATAGCAAGGGCGATATTGAGCTTCAGCAGGGTGATACGGTGGTCATTCCATTCTCACAGCTCTTTGTTACTGTAAATGGTGCTGTAAATAATCCAGGTAATTATGCTTACGTTCCAGATAGGACTATTGAATATTACATAACTTTGGCTGGTGGTTATTCCTCAAGTGCAAGAACAGACAAACAAGTAGAAGTTTTTGATAAGGACGGCAACAGACTTAAGAAGGTTGAGACGGTTGATGCACAAAGCACAATCACTGTGGTCAAGAGTACATTCCAAACCGACTTATCTCTAACAGTATCAATTTTGAGTATTGTAACATCTGTTTTGACGATTATCACTGGAATTACTAACTTAGTAAAATAGAACGGAGTGGGTTATGAGCGAGCAGGTGAATAAGACTGTTGACACTAAAAATACTACAAAGGATGTCCAGGAGATATCTATTCTTGAGTTGATTTCCATAATCAAACACAAGATTGGTTGGGTAATCCTGTTTACTGTTGTTGCCTTGGGTTTGGCTATTGCATACTTGAAGGTTACCGTTCCAACTTATCAGGCTACCGCTACTGCTTTGGTAGACCCAATTTCTTCCAATGCTTCTTCTATTGAGAGCCTGCTTTCTACCAGTAGTTCCTCTGCAAAGATTGATACGGAAGTTCAACTGGTTACTTCTAATAAAACTCTAAACAATGCCCTAGCTTTGCTAGATCTTGATAAATATGTGGACTCTGATGGAGTTTTGTACTCTCAAAAGGATTGGTCAAAGGTAAATCTTTCTAAAAAAGTTTCCGTTTCAACTGTCAATAGTACAAAGGTTGTTTCAATTACTGTTACTGACCAGAATCCTCAATTTTGTGCTGACTATGCTAATGCTGTTGCTAGCTCATACACCTCTTTGCTCTCTGGTATTGCCAGAAACTCAAAGAGTGCTCAGCGTGAGTTCCTAGAAAATCAAATTCCTGTTACTGAAGAACTTTTGGATACTGCAAGTGGTGAGCTTGCCTCCTACAGAGAGACTAGCGGCGTTATTCAAATGACTGAGAAGAGTTCTATTCTTACAAATAGTATTGCTTCCTATCAAATGATGACGGAGCCGCTTAAACTTCAATTGGTTGAAGATCAGAGCATCATCAATGATTTATATAGCACGCTTGAAGGGCTTCCTTCCTTAGAAGAGGTTTCTGCTAACGAGCAGGTTAAGGCTATTTTGGAAGAGTACAAGTCTAATGACACTGAGCTTGTTATGTACTCTAGGCTAAACGATAATTCCAACACCTCCCGTGTTTACGTGCTGGAAAGTGCTCTTTCTGCTAAAGAAAAGAGCCTTTTGGAGATTGTGAATTCATTGGGAAGCACTTCTTCTGCTACCTATTCCAAAGCTGTGACTGATTATTTGTGTGTAAATGCAAGGATATCGGTCTTGGGGAAGATGGAGGAGATGGCCAATGAGGAGCTGTCTGAATATCCCGTGCTGGAGAGGAAGCTGCAGGAGCTGGAAAGAGATGTGCAGATATATGAATCTCTGCTGCTGAAACTGCGCGAGATGCTGGAAGAGGCCAAGATGCTTGAGGCTGCCGTGGTGGGTAATGTGACCGTGGTGGATGAGGCGCAGGTGCCAACTACCCCGGTGAAGCCTAAGAAGATGACCATATTGGCCATTGGTGTTCTGGGTGGCGCTGTTGTTGGCGTGCTCTTTGTATTTCTCTTTGCGCTGCTGGATAATTCGGTGCAGGATGAAGATGACATTAAGCAAGTTTTGGGAAGGTCAATTCCTTTGCTGGGATGGACTTACTATTTGAAGAATCTTATGAGGGTGAAGAGGGAAGTGCCGGGTTTGGTGGTGTATAATTCGCCGGGCTCGCTGTATGCAGAGCGCTTTGTGTCCATTGCAAATAACATTGTGTATTCTACCCCCAAGAAGATTCAGGTGCTTTCAATTAACTCTACGGAGATGAATGAAGGCAAGACATCGGTTGTGTGTAACGTGGCGGCTTCCTATGCCATGGTGGATAAGAAGGTGTTGATTGTTGACACGGACTTCCGTAAGCCGGCTATTGAGGCTTTCTTCAATCTGAAGACTTCTAAGGTGGGACTTGTGGATGCCGTGGTGTCGGGAACTCCTCTTGAGCAGTGCATCCTACAGCCTATCAGTGACCTTCCTAATTTACATATTCTGCCTCCTGGACGCGGTACGAGAAATCCTAACGCTCTGTTTAGCTCGGAAGAGTTCTCGGAGGTTATTAAGAAACTTAGACGGGTTTATGATTACATTATCATTGACTCTCCACCGCTTTCTTACGGCTCTGAATTCACAAATTTGGCAAAGAATTTGGATGGCTTTGTTTTGGATGTTAGAGCTGGTGTTTCTACAAAGAATTCGCTTTATGTGTTTGCTCAGAGCCTTGGTTTCTTGCAAGCACCTATTCTTGGTTATATTTTCTATGGTGTTATTCCAACCAACCATAGCACTCACGGTCTTGGTCATTCTAGCTACTATGGTTATGGTGGTTACTATGGCTATGGCAGGAAGAAGAGTTACTACTATTCTAAGAAGAATTCTTCTGATTCGCTTTATGAGCAGGGTTCCGGTTCTTACCGCCGTATCTATAAAGCGGAGCTTAAGGCTCGTGCTACTGGTAGCGCTGAGAGAGTTGGCTTTGCCAGAAAGGTTGGAAAGCTGGCTTTTTCAGGCGGGCTTAATGGAGCCTTTGGATCTGGTGCTAGGGGGACGGCAGCAGGTTCTAAGGTAGCTGGAGCTGGGGGCTCTAAGGGAGCAGGCTCTAAGGCGGCACCAACGGGGGCTGGCTCTAAGGCGGCACCGGTGGACAAGACCATGGATATGTTAAGCGAAATTGAAGGTGATTACAAAAAATCTAATAAATAGTGAGGAATCCTAATGGATTTTTTTGGTAAGCTCAAGGAGACCCTAACTTCTGTTCTTCCAATTGTTGGGGTTGTCCTAATCCTAAATTTCACCATTGCACCTCTTGGTGAAAGTCTTTTGCCTTTCCTTTTGGGCGCCGTTCTTCTAGTACTCGGTCTTTCTCTATTCCTTGCCGGTACTGACATTGGTATGGTCCCAATTGGAGAAAAATTAGGCTCCGTTCTTGCACATAGACGCAACGTTTCCCTTATGCTGGTCATTGGCTTTGTCATTGGTTTTTGCGTCACTCTTGCAGAGCCCGATGTCTCTGTCCTTGCCTCTCAAGTACACGATTTGAACCCTGCAATCAATCAGCAGTTCTTGGTGGTCATGATTGCTTTGGGCTTGGGCATTTTTGTAGATATCGGTTTGTTGAGAATTTTCAAACAATATCCACTTAAGTGGGTGTTGATTGCATTTTATCTCATAGTATTCGTGTTAGTGGCTATCGCTGGACAGTCCATGGCTTCCATTGCCTTTGATGCTAGTGGCGCAACTACTGGCCCTCTTGCCGTTCCATTTTTGTTGGCTTTGGGCTTAGGTGTATCTTCTGCAACTAAGGAAGGTGGAGACAGTAGTTTTGGTCTAACTGGTGTGGCTTCGATAGGTCCTATTTTGGCCGTTGCTGTTATGGCTATTCTTTCAGGCGGTTCTGCAACTGGTGCTATTGAATCATCGGAGACTACTGAGGTTCTTTCTTTCTGGGGAGTCTTACTTGAGAAGATTGAGTCTACTGCAATGGGCTTTGGACCTCTTGCTCTTATCATTATCATTCTTCAATTTGTGCTGTTGCACTTTCCAGCCGTAAAGTTCAGAAAGATTGTCTTTGGTATTATCTATAGTTTTATAGGTATTGTAATCTTTCTGACCGGTGTTGATTACGGTTTTGTAAGTGTGGGCAGACAACTTGGACAAGTGATATCGGCTAACCACCCTTGGGTAATCATACCGTTGGCGTTGGTGCTGGGTGGCATTGTCGTGTGCGCAGAGCCCGCCGTGTGGGTTTTGAAAAACCAGGTTGAGACTGTAACTGCAGGCAGAATCAAGGGCTCGCTCGTCATGGGCTTTTTGTGCATTGGCGTGGCGGGTGCAGTTGCCTTGGCCATGGTGAGAATCATGTTCCAAATTAACTATCTCTGGTTCGTGTTCATAGGCGTTGGGCTGGCTTTGGTGTTGTCGCTGTTCTCGCCGCCGTTGTTTACAGGTATTGCATTTGACTCGGGCGGTGTTGCCAGTGGCCCTATGAGTACCACGTTCTTGCTGTCGTTTGCGTTGGGAGTATCGGGGTCAGCTGAGCTGGGCTTTGGCTTGGTGGGTCTGATTGCAATTTCCCCGCTGATTGCAATTCAAATCTTGGGTATCATATTCAGGATTAAGGAAAATAAGGCTAAAAAGGAGGCAAAGAATGTTAGTTCTGAAAAATAATCTTTTGATTGCTATTGTGAACCGTGGCCATGCCGAGCGTTTCTTTGCCATTGCAAGGAAGGAAGGGGCAAGTGGTGGAACCATCATTCCTGCTAAGGGGACTGCTTCCAACGCAATTCTGGCTGCTTTGGGGCTTGGCGATACGTCCAAGGAAATTGTTCTAATTCTGTTGGATGATAAGCTTGCTCACAATATTTTGAACGCTGTTCGTAAAGAAGACAAAATCCAGGGTGTCGTGGCCCTGCTTGGTGAAGAGGAGAATAACATGGACAACAAGTGGAAAATGATTACAGTTATTGTCAATACAGGATATGCCGATGACATTATGGATGCTGCCCGCAAGGCTGGTGCAACTGGTGGTACAGTGACTCATGCAAGAGGAACTGGCACGGCTGAAGATGCCCACTTCTTGGGTGTAACAATAGTCCCAGAAAAGGAGATGATTATGATTTTGGCGGAGTCGGAGAAGGCTCAGGCCATTGTTGATGCCATTTCCTCTCTCAAGTGTCTTGACGAGCCTGGCATTGGAATCATCTACACCCAGGATGTGAAAGAGTTTAAGAATCTGAACGTAAAGTAAGGTTGCGGGGCCTTAGTGAAGGGCTTCGAGCTTTGAGGGCTTTTTGCGGGGCGCGCCGTGGGTGGTTAAATGATTAGATTACTTGAGGGAAAAGAGAAAAACTTGCTAAAGCACCATCCGTGGGTGTTCTCCGGGGCATTGGATTTGGATGGCTCTGCGGTTGATGAGGGGTCTGCGGGTGAAGTGGGCTCTGCGGGTGAAGTGGGCGAGCAGCCTGGCGTTGGCGTGGAGCGCCGCTCTGGCGTGGAGCCTGAGGCGGGCGTGCAGCGCGTTGCTTGCGGTGGCGAAGGGCGTGGTGTTGGCGTGCAGCGCGTGGAGTCCGCAGATGGACGCTTTGTTGCGTGGGGCTACTATGACAAGGATAGCCACATCCCGTTAAGACTGCTCTCTTGGAACGAGAAAGAAATCCCGGACGAGGCTTGGTGGATTAACATGGTTTGCCAGTCCGTGCTTAGGCGCAAGGTCTTTTTTCAGGACATGAGCTCTGACACCAACGTTTTTAGAATTATCCACGGGGAGGCAGATCTGCTTCCCGGCGTTGTTGCAGACGTGTATGGAAAGATTATTCGCATTATCATCAGCGCACGGGTTGCTTGGAATCTCAGGCAGACAATAGTTGACGCCTTGGAAGGTCTTCTTCATCCTCAAATGATTATCCTCAACACAGATGCGGCCTTCTGCGCCATTGAGAAATTGCGTGAAGTTACCGAATACTACAAAGCTGGTCAACGCTTTATCCCCACAGAAAAATTCGATGAAATTCGCATACGAGAAGACGGTCTCTATTACGGGCTCGTACCGGGATCGGGCCAAAAAAGTGGGTTCTATTGCGACCAGCGTGAGAATCGCAAGCGCGTTGAAAATTACGTGAAGGATGCCACCGTTCTTGATGGCTGCTGCTACACCGGCGGCTTCACCCTGCACGCGCTCCGTGGTCTTTGCAAGTCCGTGGACGCTTTTGACAGCTCTGCCGATGCAATTCATCGCTTGATTGGCAATGTGAAGCTGAACGTGGACCTTGGGATTCTTCCCCCTGCCTGCCTTGATAAGGTCACTGCCACTAAGGCCGATATCTTTGAGACGTTGAGAACAATAGCCAAAAACAAGTATGATGTCATAATTTTAGACCCTCCAAAGCTGGCACAGACCATCAAATCGCTCGAAAGTGCAAAAAAGGCCTACAAGGATTTAAACCGGCTGGCAATGGAAAAAATCAAAAACGGCGGCATCTTAGTGACTTGCTCCTGCTCTGGCTCCTTGAAGCGCGAAGACTTCAAAACAGTCCTTGCTTGGAGTGCAAAGGACGCCGGCGTTGAGGTTCAAATCCTTGAAACTTTGGGCCAGGCCATGGATCACCCCATTAGACTGTCCTTCCCGGAGAGCGAGTACCTCAAAGTTTATATTTTAAGGGTCATAAAGTAGTTTTGCCGCTGGTTTTTGCCATGTTGCGTTAGCTTTATGTCATATTTCGCCCAGTTTTTTTAGTGTTGATGTCACGTTTTGCAAAAATTGCTTCGATTGTGACATAAATGTAACATATTTCCG
>CAVKHB010000081.1:0-6636 GCA_963656005.1 Coriobacteriaceae bacterium | reverse complement strand
ATCCAGAGCCTTTCAAAAAAGCCATCTTACTAACAAACGCTTCAACATCAAAACCTGTTTTTGGCCAGTGAAGATAAAGCCTATTAAGCTTTTTAATTCGGAGTCTTGAAAGACTTTGAGAAACAAGGTCCAAAGGATCTTTTGAAGATGGCATAAGTTTAGAATCTACTTCAAAAGAATTATTTGGAAAGCGAGCTAAAACCTTCCCAAGCAGTTGTTCTGCTCTTCCTTTTCCATAGCCTTGAGCTGTGTCAAAACAGTTAAAACCTTGGCGTATTGCAAAGCTCAAAAGTTTTTCACTGAGGGCGGGGTCTTGGTCTTTCCAAAAACCATCTGATGGTACAGTTTGCCATGTTCCTAGAATAATTTTGCTCATGGTTCTCTTTTTGGGCTATCAAATTCAATTTCGTAGGAGAGAGTGTCTCCTTCTTTATTGCAAATGGCAAACAGGGTAAAAGGCTCGTAATTTAAGGCATGTGGAAGCCAAATGGTGTCATCATTGAACATCCTATCAAAGGGTAAATTAGAGAGATTTGCCCAAAAGGGACGAGCCTCAGAGGATTCAATTGGCGTTCCTTCATACTCTGTTGCAATATAGACGTGCCCTTCCATGTTGTTGTTTGGAATCATAAAGTTAAGTGTACCAACATGAACTGGGTTTGAGACTTTCATTCCAACTTCTTCCATGGTTTCTCTTATGCAACACTGTTCTGTAGTTTCACCTCTTTCTCTATGCCCTCCGGGAGCACAAACTTTGCCATTGCCAAAACCTTTCTTTTTTCTTTCAATGAGTAAAACATTGCCCTTTCCATCTAAGATGTAACAGACAGTACAGACACTAGTGGGATGCCAAGTTTTCCAGAGGTTTTTCTTTTTACTCATATATGTTACCCATATATGGAACTCTATTGTTCAAATATTCTCAAGTCAAGCCTAGTTAAGAAAGGGTTTTTGAGTTAAGCTAAGAGCAACAGTTTAGACCTGAAGGAGAAAAAGGTATGAATAACATAGCTTCTTATATTGACCATACTGTCCTCGCTGCTGATGCAACAGAGGAAAAGATTCAGAAACTTTGCAATGAAGCAAAAGAGTGGAAATTTGCCAGCGTTTGTGTGAATACCTGCTGGACAAAGTTTTGTGCTCAAGAGCTCAAGGGCACAGGTGTAAATGTTTGTACTGTTGTAGGTTTCCCTTTGGGCGCAATGTGTACTAAAGCCAAAGCTTTTGAAGCTAAATGTGCTGTTGAAGATGGTGCAACTGAAGTAGATATGGTGATAAATATCGGGCTATTGAAAGACCATAAGGATGACTTGGTGGAAGAAGATATCCGTGAAGTGAAAAAGGCTTGCGGAGATAAGGTTTTGAAGGTCATTATTGAGGCTTGCTTGTTGACGGATGAAGAGAAGGTTCGGGCTTGTGAGCTTTCTGTGAAGGCTGGAGCTGACTTTGTGAAGACCTCTACTGGCTTCTCAAAATGGGGCGCTAAGGTGGAAGACGTGGCCCTTATGCGTAAGACGGTTGGCCCTAACGTGGGAGTGAAGGCAGCTGGCGGAATTAGAACCTACGAAGATGCCATGAAGATGATTGAAGCAGGGGCAAATAGGCTTGGATGTAGTGCAGGTATTGCAATTGTGCAGGGTGCAAAATAAGGCAGAATAAGGATATAACATGGTTCCAGTTGACTCTATAGGCTCAAGTGAAGATTTTTTGAAGAGTTTAGGCTTTCCTACATTGGAAGTGCATAAATCGTTTGCGCATTTTGATTTCACCCGGCCAGGAAGACGCGTGTTGCTCATTGGCCCAATGGGATCTGGCAAGACGGAATTTGCTGCTCGTGTGTGGCGCGATGCCTCCGTTGCACAGAAAAAGGGTGCAAAAGTTAAGGCTCTCACTAGCACGGGGGATGTGGATAGGCGCAATGTGTTTTTCATCAGAAACCAACTTGATGGAGCACGCTTTCAGGAATATCCGCAGGACGCCATGGCCTTTAGAAGTGGCTATATCAGATGTGGGGAGAACATAGCTCGCATCAGAGATTCCTTTGATTTTGAGAAAGTTTTGGCAGACAACCCCACCGCCGGTACCTACATCATAGACGAGGCCTCCTTCTTTGATGAGCGGCTTGCCTACGTGGTGAGAAATGCCAGCGTGGAGAAGGGGATTATGTTTATTTTTCCCACACTTATCCTGAATTTCAGGCGCGATATCTTCAATTCATCGGCACGCTTGATGCTGGACATTGCCACAGACGTCATCCCGCTTACAGCTTATTGCGAGCACGATGACTGCATTAAAGACGCCTTTTATACATACCGATATTACACGGTGGATAATTGTGAATGTCCTGCTTTGTATTTTGATCCACTAATTGTCGTGGGTGGAGACGGAGCTAAGACGGGATCCGATAATCCTAACTACGCTTCTAGATGTGACGAGCATCATTTCCTTCCTGGCAAGGAATATACTTTCTTTAACCTGAAACCCATGGCGGAAGAAGCAAATAAGGGCAATATCAAGAAGCTCAGAACAGAAATTGAGAATTTAAAGGGAAATATTAAGAAAAGTGAGCTTTACAAAAACATCTCTTCTAGATATAAAAATAACCCAAACGAAGAGATTTATCTAAACTCTCTTAAGCCCGATTACATTGCAGAAAAGGCTCTTATGTATTTGTTTAACGAGCAGAATCTTGTGTCGGAAGACCTTTTGGTTCGTTTTGTTAATGAACTTGAGCTAAATAGGGAGTACATGACAAAAACCTTGGCGGATAATCGTAGACCGGTATCTTTGGATCAGGGGCTCTTGTTTTAAAGTTTGGGAGGATTGCCATGCATCAGTTAGCTGAACAACTCAACAATATTCTTAGTGGGACAAGTGCTTACTCAATGTTATCGGATTATGGAAAAAGAATGTATGTTCCAAAGGGAATAATTGTTCAGTCTGCAGAGGCAAAACAAAAAGCGACAAATTTCAATGCTACTATTGGCATTGCCATGGAAAATGGAAGTGCAATGTGTATTCCTTCAATGAAGGCACAGTTTGCTCCTACTATGTCAGTTGGAGAAATTTTTCCTTATGCTCCAATGGGCGGGGTGCCTGCTTTGAGAAAGGTTTGGAAAGAACAAATGTACAAGAAAAACCCAAGCCTTGAAGGTAAAAATATCTCTCTTCCAATTGTTACATCGGGCCTTACAAATGCCTTGAGTCTTGTTTGTTCTCTCTTTTTAGATCCCTCGGATTTTGTTGTTCTTCCTAACATGTATTGGGAAAATTACGATTTAATTTTAGATGAGCAAAGACAGGCAAAGAAGGTTCTTTTCCCTAATTTTAAAAATGGTGCTTTCAATCTAGAAGGTCTTGATTCTGCTATTGCTGCAACTGGAGACAACAAGGCGGTAGTAATCCTTAATTTTCCTAACAACCCTACTGGCTATTCTCCAACTAAAGAAGAAGCTGTTGCTATAGTTAATATTTTAAAACGATACTCTGATTCTGGAAAGAAGCTTACAATTATCACTGATGATGCGTATTTTGGGCTATTTTTCGAAGAAAATGTTTGTAAAGAAAGTCTTTTCTCTATGCTTTGCGATTGCAGTGAAAACCTCCTAGCAATTAAGTGTGATGCAGCTACTAAAGAAGAGATGGTGTGGGGCTTTAGAGTGGCTTTTATTACCTATGGATGTAAAGGCTTTACAGAGCAGCAGTATGATGCTCTTATGCAAAAAACTTTGGGGGCTCTTAGAGGCTCATTATCTTGTTGCACAACATCAGGTCAAAATATTCTGCTTAAAGGTATGAGTGATCACAACTATCAAAAAGAGAAACAAGCAGGAATAGAAAAGATTAGTTTAAGATACAAAGCCATGAAGAAGGCTTTGGAGAAGTACAAAGATAGAGAAGATTTAAGACCACTTCCTTTTAACAGTGGTTATTTTATGAGTTTTTTCTGTAAGAGTGACTCTGAGAATCTAAGACAACTTCTTTTAAACAAATATGGCACCGGCGTAATTAGACTAGACGAGCATCATATCAGGCTTGCCTTCTCAAGTGTTGACCTTGAGAAGATTGAAGCACTGATAGATACCGTTTATCTTGCGGCACAAGAAGCCCAACTTATTTAACAACAAAACTTACAAGTTTATTTGGAACTACAATCTCTTTAAGAACAGTTGCACCATCAAGGTAACGTTTGACGTTGTCGTTTGCCTTTGCTGCAGCAATCATGTCTTCTTTTGATGTGTCCTTTGCCAAAGTGAGTTTTGCACGTACCTTACCGTTGACTTGAACAACAACAGAAACCTCTGCATCAACAGTCAGGGATTCGTTGTAGACAGGCCATTTTTCGTTAGCAATTGAAGGCTCATGTCCAGCTTTCTCCCAAAGCTCTTCAGCAAGATGAGGAGTGTATGGGCTGAGCATAAGAACAAAGGGTTCCCAAGCTTCACGAGGAAGTTTGTCCATCTTAGAGAGGTCGCTGACATAGATCATCATTTGGCTAATTGCTGTGTTGAAGTTTAGCGTTGCAGTATCGTCTGTGACCTTTTTAATAGTCTTATGAAGACTCTTCATTAGTTCTGCAGGAGCCTTTTCGTCTACAATCTCTTTCTCTTCAGCAAGGCGCCAAATCTTGTCAATGAAGCGCCACACTCCGGCAATTCCTGAAGTAGACCAAGGTTTAGAAACCTGAAGTGGGCCCATGAACATTTCATACATGCGCATGGTGTCTGCACCGTATTCGGCCTCAACCTCATCTGGGTTGATGACGTTCTTTAGACTCTTGGACATCTTGGCAATGACACGTTCCAAGACCTCTCCAGTTTCTTTGTCTACAAAGACGCCGGGTCCCTTTTCAATGACCTGATCTGTTTGTACCAGTGATTTATTTGCCCTCTGATAGGCAAAAGCGGTTATCATTCCCTGGTTTACAAGTCTTGCAAAAGGTTCTGGAGTTGAGACTAAGCCTAAGTCGTAAAGAACCTTGTGCCAGAATCTTGCATACAAAAGATGTAATACTGCATGCTCATTTCCGCCAACGTAAAGGTTCACTGGCATCCAGTATTTTTCTTTCTCTGGATCAACAAATCTTTCCTTGTTCTTAGGGTCAATGTATCTGAGATAGTACCAGCAAGAACCTCCCCATTGAGGCATTGTGTTGGTTTCTCTCTTTGCAGGGCCACCACACTTTGGACAACGACAATTTACCCAAGAGGTGATGTTTGCAAGAGGGCTTTCTCCTGTACCTGATGGCAGATAACTTTCAACTTCTGGCAATCTTAGCGGAAGTTCTTCTTCTGGAACCAAGACTGTTCCACAATGAGGGCAATGAATGAGAGGAATTGGTTCTCCCCAGTAGCGCTGTCTACTAAAGACCCAGTCTCTGAGCTTAAAGTTTACAGTCTTGTGTCCAATTCCATGTTCTTGGAGGAATTCAATCATCTTTTCAATGGCATCGGCCTTATTCAGCCCATCTAGGAAGCCGCTATTTACGTGGATTCCGTCCTCTGTCCAGGCTTGCGTTTGCACGTCTACTTGGCTCTTTAAGACCTCAATGATTGGAAGGCCAAATTTTTTGGCAAATTCCCAGTCTCTGGTGTCGTGGGCAGGAACGGCCATGATTGCGCCAGTGCCGTAGGATATGAGTACATAGTCTGCAATCCAAATTGGGATTTCTTTTCCGTTTACAGGGTTGATGGCATAGCTTCCAGAGAAGACACCGGTTTTTTCCTTTGCAAGGTCTGTTCTGTCAAGATCGCTCTTTTTTGCTGCTTCTTGGACGTAATGTTGAACTTTTTCCTTCTGCTCTGCTGTAGTGATTTTACTTACAAGAGGGTGCTCAGGTGAAATGACCATGTATGTTGCGCCAAAGAGGGTGTCACATCTAGTTGTGAAGACTTCTATCTTGCCGTCAGGGTCTTTTTCAAGGCCTTTGACTTGGAAGATAACAGAGGCGCCTTCGCTCTTTCCAATCCAGTTACGTTGCATCATTTTGACGGATTCTGGCCAATCTACCAAATCAAGATCATCCAAGAGTCTTTGTGCGTAGGCTGTGATTTTCAAAATCCACTGACGAATGTTCTTTTTCTCTACCTGAGTTCCGCATCTTTCGCAATGGCCTTCCTTGACTTCTTCATTTGCAAGACCGGTTTTACAATTTGGACACCAGTTAATTGGAGCCTGACTTTCGTAGGCCAAGCCCTGTTCATAGAGTTTTTCAAAAATCCACTGAGTCCAATGATAATAATCGGGGTCACAAGTTGAAATCTCTCTGTCCCAATCGTAGCAGAACCCCAAACTCTTAATTTGGCGTCTGAACGTATTGATATTCTTTTCCGTTGTGATAGCGGGGTGTGTTCCTGTCTTAATTGCATAGTTTTCTGCAGGAAGACCAAAGGAGTCAAAGCCCATTGGGTGTAACACGTTGTAGCCATTCATTCTGAGATAACGGCTGTATATATCGGTTGCTGTATAGCCCTCTGGGTGTCCAACATGCAAGCCTGCTCCCGATGGATATGGGAACATATCTAGAACGTAGGCTCTTTTCTCTTTTGGATAGGAGGGGTCTTCTGTTACAGAGAACGTTTTATGTTCTTCCCAATACTTTTGCCATTTTGGCTCTACTTCATTAAACGGATATTT
>CAVKHB010000080.1:0-6669 GCA_963656005.1 Coriobacteriaceae bacterium | reverse complement strand
ACGGGAAAAACCGCCTACATCAAAAATCAGTTGAATGAGTCAAAACTCTCATGGTCTTTGCTGGATAATGAACTTTATAGGGAGCTTTCTCAAAAGCCATCTCTTTTAAGAAACACGTTGAGAGCCAAAAACATAACGGATGGGGTTGTAGTCATTGATGAAATACAAAAGCTCCCACAACTTCTTGATGAAGTTCATCTGCTCATAGAAGACACTAACATACATTTCCTTCTTACTGGTTCAAGTGCAAGAAAACTAAGAAACAAAGGGGTAAACCTATTAGGAGGCAGAGCGGGACGCATAAACTTCCATCCTTTGGTGTATCCAGAAATAAAGAACTTTGACTACTCTTTAGAAGAGATTTTTAGTACAGGTCTTCTGCCCGCTTCTTTCAAATCTCCTACCTCAGAGGAGTTTTTATCCGACTACACTTCCCTATACGTTAGAGAAGAGATAGAAGCAGAAGGAGCGGTACGTCATATCCCACCTTTTTGGGATTTCCTAAAAATTGTAGCCTCAGAAAGCGGAGAAATAACGAACTATCAGAACGTTGCAAACGACATAGGAATAAGCAGTGTCAGTGTAAAAGAATGGTACAGGCTTCTTCTTGATACACTCATTGGTTTTGAAGTTCCTCCGTACCGAAAGACCGTTAAAAGAAAGCCAAATGCATCAAGTAAATTCTATCTATTTGACGTTGGTGTAACAAGAAAAATGCAAGGTCTACAAAGGATAGAAGAAGGAACCTCGGAATTTGGCAGGTACTTTGAAAACTACATAGTAATGGAATTAAGAAGTTGGCTGGACTACAACGGTATAGAAGAAGGTCTAAACTATTGGCATACACTTACAGGGCAAGAAGTAGATTTTATAGTAAAAGGAGAAGTTGCAATTGAGGTCAAATCTACAGCAAATGTTTCTGGGAAAGATATGAAGGGAATTAAAGCCATTATGGAAGAAAACCTTCTTTCAAAATACATTATTGTCTGCAGAGAAAAATATCCTCAACTCCTTGATAATGGCATCCTCCTTCTTCCCTACAAAGAATTCCTTGAACAACTGTGGAACGGCACAATAGTCTAGTAGCCCAAGGCTAAAGCCAAAAATAATGCAGACATCTTTGTAGAAACTTTCTATAATCATGAAAAAGAGGCTTTAAGACCTCAAAGGAGAAAAGCATGAAGAAACTTACATTTGTACTGCTTGCATTCATTCTTGCAAATTCACTATTTGCAACGGGAACAAAGGAAACACAAAGCGGTGACCTGCTTGAAAGAATCAAAGCAAAAGGTGAAATTACCATTGCCATGGAAGGAACCTGGGCCCCTTGGACCTACCACGATTCCAACGACAACCTCGTAGGTTATGACGTGGAAATAGGCCAAGCCATTGCAGAGAAACTTGGAGTCAAAGCCAATTTTATTGAAGGCGAATGGGACGGACTCCTTGCCGGCCTAGAAGCTGGCCGATACGATCTAATGATCAACGGTGTAGACATCACACCAGAGCGTCAACAGAAATACGATTTTTCTGTACCGTACGCCTACAACAACACAGCCGTTATCGTCCAAGAAAACAACAATTCAATCACTAAAATGGAAGATTTGAAGGGCAAGAAAACGGCAAACACCATTTCATCTACCTATGCAGAAATTGCAGAAAAATACGGAGCAACCGTCATACCAGTAGATGACCTAGCACAAACCATAGAATTACTATTAGCAGGAAGAATAGATGCCACCCTCAATGCCGAGGTAAGCTATTACGATTATAAAAAAGTACATCCAGAAGCAGCCATAAAAATTGCCTGCCTAGATACAGAACGCACCAGTGTAGCCATCCCAATGCGAAAAGGAGATGACGCCGCAACCCTAAGAGATGCAGTGAACAAAGCCGTTCAGGAGCTCTTAGAGGACGGAACCATCAGCGCCCTATCCATAAAATACTTTGGTGGCGATATCTCAAAATAACGTTGCAAGCTAGCTTTGCAAATCCTTTGCAAACTCGCTTTGCTAACTAATCAATGGCCTAGATTACCAAGAATGGTAGAAATTTTTTGGGTATACTCCAAAACTAGGCCAATATTCTTCTTTAGTTTTGCATCATCCAATCTAAAGGTTGGAGTAGAAACACTCATAGCAGCAACCACTTTACCCTCGTGGTCAAAGATGGGTGCTGCTACACAAACAATCTGAGGCTCGTTTTCTTCATCGTCAACGGCATAACCTTGAAGCCTAACTTTCTCAAGTTCTTTAGCCAAAGCCTCTTTGGTTGAAATAGTTTTGGGAGTATAACTTACCAACTCCCCACTGTTAGCATAATCGTCCAAGAAAGAAGCATCTTTATCAATCATCAAGCACTTGCCCATGGCTGAGCTATGTAATGGACAACTTCTTCCAATTCTCGAATACATTCGAATATTGTAATGACTCTCATTCTTTAGAACATAAAGAGCCCTGTTTTCCTCCAAGATACCCATGTGTACCGTTTCGCCAGTTGCGACACTGAGTTCCCGTGCTATTGGCCTTGAAATATCAATTAAATCAATATGAGACAAAGCCCTTGAACCCACGGCAAACATTTTCATAGAAAGGTAGTACCTGTCATGGCTGTCCTTTACAACGTACTTGTTCTCAGTAAGAGTTGTAAGTAGTCTAAGAGTGGTGGTTTTTGGAAGCCCTGTTTGCTGTGCCAATGTTTCAAGATTTGCATCTCTTACCTTCGATAAAATTTCCAAAATTGCCAATGCTCTAGTGACAGTTCCTAGTTCCATGAAATACCTCTTATTTTGTTTGCACTAAAACAATGCCGTATTCTCCAACTTTTGGCTGCAAATCATAGCAATAGTCAAGATTTAGGACATTGTTGCACTTGGTGCACTCATACCCATAGTATTCCAAATAAGAGGCCGCTCTGTCTAGATTATATGTAGAAATTAAAAGCTTATTTGTTTGACCCTCGCCTGCTATAAAAATATCGGTTTTGGAGGAAGGCTCCTTGGAAAGACCAAGCCCAAATGGAGCTAACGCGCCGCGCAAAGAGTCTGCCTGCTCTGCATTACACGCCTGAACAAGACCCTTGAAGGCAAAACCGTGCAGCGCGCTAATAGCCTCATGACATTTTGCATTAATCGTGGCCCAGTCTTCTGTCTCAATCAGCTCGCTTTTGACCATCCAAGAGCCGCCCACCGCAAGCACGTTGGCGCATGTGGCATACGGCTGGATGTTGTCATTGGAAATGCCGCCGGTGGTCATAAACTTGACTTGGGGAAATGGCCCACAAAGGTTCTTAATCATAGGAACACCACCAGAAGCCTCGGCGGGGAAAAATTTCAAAACCTCAAAACCATTGGCAACGGCCACCTGAACCTCACTTGCAGTGCAAACCCCAGGCACATACGGCACGTTGTGATCACGCGTCCAATCCACCAAGACCTGGTCATAGCCCGGGGAAACCAAAAATTTTGCCCCCGCGTCCACAGCCCGCTGCGCCTGCTCCACCGTCAAGATTGTCCCCGCGCCCAAAATCAACTCCGGATACGCCTTTGCCATCTTCTGGATTGCCGCCGCCGCAGCCTGCGTCCTAAACGTCACTTCGGCGCACGGAACACCTCCGTCCACAAGCGCCTTTGCAAGAGACTGAGCCTTGCGGGCATCCTTAATCACAACAACCGGCACTATCCCTATATTTCCAATCTTTCTTAAGATATCTTCCATTTTTCTTTCCTTAACGTTGGACGCGGCCACTACCATCGCCCTTAGCCAAATTCTCAATCTCGCTGAGTCTAGTAAGATTAAAGTCGCCCGGGATGGTATGCTTCAAGGCAGATGCCGCCACGGCAAAGTTCAAAGCATATTGCTCATCTTCAAAGTGTGAAAGCCCGTAAATAATACCAGCGGCAAAACTATCGCCGCCACCAACGCGGTCAATGATATCGGTAATCTCATAATGCTTTGAGAGATAGAACCCTGTCTTGCCATTAAGAGCTGCTCCCCAACCATTGTAGTCCGCAGTATGCGACTCCCTAAGACTTACCGCCACCTGCTGAACCCTTGGGAATTGCCGCTTAACCTCTTCCGTTAAAGCCCTGTACGCCTGTTTATCGATATTTCCACTTACAACATCAACTGGAGCTTCAATACCCAAGCACTTTTGAATATCTTCTTCATTAGCAATAATGACATTTGCATATTGAGCAAGCTCACGCATAACATCCACCGCTGGCTTGCCGTATTTCCACAGTTTCTTCCTATAATTAAGATCTATCGAAACAACCGCCCCCGCCTCTCGTGCGCCCTTAACGGCCTGCAAAGAACAATCCGCACAATCCTGGCTTACCGCTGGCGTAATACCAGTTATATGAAACCAAGAAGCTCCTTTCATAATCTTTGCAAAATCAAAATCCTCTGGTTTTGAAGTAGCAATGCAGCTTTCTTCCCTATCATAAACAACAAGACTTGGCCTCTGGTCTGCACCAGTTTCAAGATAATAAACTCCAAGCCTGCCGTCTTTTTTAACATTTACAAAAGAAGTATCAACGCCATGCTTTCTAAGCTCTGCCACAGCAGCCTCACCAATAGCATTGTCAGGAACAGCACTCACAAAACAACAATGTTCCCCTAAAATTGAAAGCGATACCGCAACATTAGCCTCACCGCCACCAAACGTAGCTTCCAAAATGGGACTCTGAAAAAATCGCTCATTTCCTGGGCTCTTTAAGCGCAACATTATTTCACCAAAGGTGACATATTTCATAGCTGCAACCCCCTTTGACCTAATTATAGAACGCCAAAACCCATAGGTCAACAAAAAGTGGAACATTGTTCCATTTACAGGACTTCTAGGGCTTATAGAGCTTGCCGTTAAGTTAATTGAGTTTGGTCAAAATTAAAAAGTCTACTTAAAACGCACTTTTTGGGCCAAAAAAGTAGACAAGTCTACTTAAAGAGCCCATTTTGGGTCAAAAAAGTAGACTTTTTCAAACAACAGTAGCTTTTATAAAACGTAAGGTTTACCTACGCACAAAGCCATGTGATAAATTCTAGCAGCATCCTCAATGTAGGAGGCTCTCACATAGGCCAAATCAAGATTGGAAGCAACAGCAACACAACCATGATTTGCCATAAGACAACCCTTCTTGTTGCCAATATCCCTTGCAACATTAAGAGCAAGCTCCTTAGATCCACAAGGAGCATACTCTGCAAGAGGAATCTCACCACCAAGCCAAGGTTCAACTTCAATCAAAATTGTAGGAATGGTCTTTCTAATAACAGCAAAAGAAGTAGCATACGGTGAATGGGTGTGAACGACAGCATTAACATCTTTCTTAGATCTATAAAGCTCTGCATGAAGATGCCATTCGGAAGATGGCTTTGCATCTGCAGGACATTGCAAAAGCTCGCCATCAATAGTCATAATGACAATCCTATCCGGCGTCATCTTAGCATAATTTTCTGAGCTTGGCGTAATAGCAAAGGCATTAGGATTATCCGGCAACCTCATACTAATATTTCCGCTTGTCGCAGAAACCAACCTCTCGTTGTACATCAACTGAGAATACTCAACAATGCTCTTTCGAATCTCATCATACCTTTCACTCATAATGCAAAACTCCTCTTTGCCTATAACTTAACCTAAGGGGCACACTGGCTACAGTTGCTACACTGGCTACACTTGGGGCTACACTTGCCACACTGGCTACAGTATAGCCCACACTTACTACACTTGGGGCTACACTGGCCACACTTGCCACACTGCCCACACTTACTACACTGGCTACAGTATAGCCCACACTTACTACACTTATTACACTTACTACACTTTCCACTTAACAAGCAGCAGCTTGAGCAAGAGTTATTGAAGCTGTCACAACAATATCTTCTACGCTACAACCTCTTGAAAGGTCAGAAACAGGTCTTGCGAAACCCTGAAGAATAGGACCATAAGCCTGAGCACCAGCAAGGCGCTGCACCAGCTTATAACCGATATTTCCAGCCTGAAGGTCCGGGAAAACCAATACGTTAGCATGACCAGCAACAGTAGAACCTGGAGCCTTCTGCTTTGCAACAGAATCCACAATAGCAGCATCCAACTGAAGTTCACCATCAACCTTGAGCTCTGGGCACTTTGCCTTAACCATCTCTGTTGCCTGAACAACCTTGTCAACAAGATCGCCCTTTGCGCTACCCTTTGTTGAGTATGAAAGCATTGCAACTACCGGCTCTGCATCAAGGAAAGTTCTGCAGGACTGGGCGGAAGCCTCAGCAATCTCAGCAAGCTGTTCAGCTGTTGGATTAGGAATTGTTGCACAATCGGCAAAAATGAAGGAGCCATTGAGACCATACTGGCTCTTGTCTGTTGACATAACAAAACAAGAAGAAGCACTCTTGATGCCTGGCTTGCACTTAATAATCTGGAAAGAAGCCAAAAGAACATTACCAGTAGTATTTTCTGCACCAGCGACCATTGCATCTGCATCGTGAAGTCTTGTCATCATGGCACCCCATCTAAGAGGAGCAGTGATAAGATCATAAGCCTGCTCTGGGGTCATACCCTTGGCCTTTCTAAGTTCATAATATTCGTTGGCATAAGCCTGTCTCTTTTCACTTGTAACTGGGTCAATAATTGCAATGCCTTTGAGATCAACACCAAGCTTTTCAGCATTAGCTT
>CAVKHB010000079.1:0-6716 GCA_963656005.1 Coriobacteriaceae bacterium | reverse complement strand
AAGGTAACTAGCACGTTAGCACCAAGTGCCCGCACCGCCTGTCTTGCTTCCTTTTTAAGAGAATCAAATTGAAGAACAGGAAGGCCAAGCTCCATTGCGGCCTCTTTCACAGGAGATGGACACAATTTTGCAGAGCGCCCAACACTCTTATCTATGGAAGTTAGAACCCCAACAACGTTATAAGACTTTGCAAGCGCTCTAAGAAGCGGCACGGCAATCTCTGGAGTCCCAGCAAAGAGAATCTTATTTTCTTTGAGCAATTCGTCTGCCAAATCAACCTTTCCTTTTCTTTTTATTTGCGCCACAACGCTTATTGTAAAGCTTGAGAACCTTTTCCCTATCCTCTTCACTCAACCTATCTATAAAAAGCTTCCCTTCCAAATGATCATTCTCATGCTGAATCACCCTTGCAAGAAGGCCATTTGCGTCAAGGGTAAACGAACGGCCTTTCTCATCCTGCGCAAACACTTTAACCTTCGCCGGTCTAATCACGTTATGATACACGCCAGGAATACTCAAACAGCCTTCTTCATACGGGCAGGTCTCCACCGATGTCTCCAGAATCTCCGGATTTATAAACGCCTTCTTTGTCCCATCAGATAGCCACACCACAAAAAGACGCTGGTTTACCCCAACCTGTGGCCCCGCAAGACCCACGCCATCGGCCTCCGCCAACGTATCAAACATTGCATCAACCAGCATCTCCAAAGCACTATCAAACTTGGTGACCTTTTCACACTTTTCCCTGAGAATTTCATCTCCAATCTTACAAATATCCAGCATACCAAGCATGATACTCCAACCCGCCAGCCATTG
This sequence comes from Coriobacteriaceae bacterium, assembly GCA_963656005.1. GTDB lineage: Bacteria > Spirochaetota > Spirochaetia > Sphaerochaetales > Sphaerochaetaceae > UBA9732. The sequence goes on along the minus strand of CAVKHB010000079.1, from coordinate 5,900 downwards.
CAATAATGCCAGCCCGCACACCAGAGCTCCCCCATCCCGATATCCTAAAAAAAGCCTCCTTATCAACGTAAAAGAAGAATAAGGAGGCACTTTTAGCTGCGCTTTTCAGCTAATTAAGGTTATTTTCCAAAATATCGTTTTAGAAGGCCCTCAAAAGCTTTTCCATGACGTGCTTCGTCTCTAGCCATCTCGTGAACCGTATCATGGATAGCATCAAGATTGTACTTCTTGGCAAGCTTTGCAAGCTCAGTCTTTCCATGTGTAGCACCGTTTTCAGCCTCAACTCTCATTTGCAGATTTTTCTTGGTGCAATTGGTAACAACCTCCCCAAGAAGCTCTGCAAACTTAGCAGCGTGCTCAGCTTCTTCAAGACCAGCCTTTTCCCAATACAAGCCAATCTCAGGATAGCCTTCACGGTGAGCCACACGAGCCATTGCTAGATACATGCCAACTTCACAGCATTCGCCTTCAAAGTTAGCTCTGAGCCCTTCAATAATCTCTTTTTGGACTTCTTCTGGAACATCTGCACCAAATTGTTTACCAACACCTACAACATGTTCCGATGCCCAAGAGAGTTCTCCTTTTTGCTCCACAAACTTTTCTCCAGGACATTTGCACTGAGGACACTTTACAGGAGGTTCATCTCCCTCATGTACGTACCCACAAATTGGACATACCCATTTCTTCATAGTCATTTTCCTCCGATACCACAAGGATAGTTTTATTTTCTCTTGTTTTCTGTTGTAAAGCAAACAAAATCTAAACAATCAAAATCCGCACTTGTAAATACCGTATTTTTGTGGATAAATACTTATAGAAGCAAAAACAAAAGGAAAGGACATGAAAAAGCATATTGTTTGTTTAGGTGACTCTAATACTCATGGTTATTGTGCAGATCCAAGTGACAATGCGGACAGAACAAATAGATTCAATGAAGATGAAAGATGGCCCATGGTCTTACAAAAAGCCTTGGGAAATGAATATCTAATTCTTGAAGAAGGTCTTTCAGGAAGAACAACGGTATTTGATGACCCTATACATGAAGGCCTAAATGCTCTTTCTTGTATTTACTCAATACTAATGAGCCATGAAGTTGTGGACTTGTTAATAATCATGCTTGGGACAAACGACACAAAAGAACGCTTTAGTGCAAATGCAAGAATCATCTCACTAGGTTTGGACAGACTAATAAAAAAAGCCAAAGCTATAGATTGTTGGGGAGGCAAAGAGCCTAAAATACTCGTTGTTTGTCCGCCACACATTAGAGACGATTTTCAAGATGTTCTCGCTGAAGAATGCATGGGCTTAGACTGTGTTCAAAAAAGCAAGGAACTTTCTAAGTTCTATTCAAAAATTGCACAGCAAAACAACTGTCTTTTCTTTGACGCAAAAGACTGTGAGTTTAATTCATTAGATTGTATGCACTTAACCAAGAAAGGACACGGTCAGCTTGCCAGCTATCTAAATCCAATAGTCAAGAAGGCCTTTGAGGCTTAAAACTCCACATTAAAGCCCCACTTTAAAGCCCCACTACAGTTCTGGATGTTTTTCCTTAAAATGATAATAAGCTCCAACAAGGCCAGCATCATTTTTATAGGTTGCACCAACAATTTTTGTGTTCTGAGCAATTAGTGGATTTATGTGAGAGTTAAAATAGCTTCTAATCTTATCTAGAAGCTCTTTTTCATTCATTATTCCCCCACCCAAGACTATGACACTTGGATTGAGGATGTAGCAAAGCGAAACAAGCCCTTGTGCAATTGATAAAGCCATTATGTCTATTGCTTTTATGCAATCTTCATCGCCTTTTCTAGCCTCGTTAAAAACCCTGAGCCCATCCCAAGAAAAAGGCTTGTCTCCCTTATACCCTTCAACCCTTCTACAAAGAGCCGTTGTAGAGCCTAAATGTTCAAGATCGCTATCTCCAACCCTAATGTAGCCAACCTCGCAGGCACTAAAGGTTGCCCCACGCAAAAGATGATTGTTTTCAGTAAAACCGCCACCAATTCCGGTTCCAATGGCAAGACACAACACAGAAGGATATCCCTTTCCAGAGCCAGAAACACTTTCAGCAAGCGCTACGCAATTTACGTCATTTTCAACCTCTGTCACCAAATTACACTTATCTTCTAGGTACTTTTTAACCTCAAAACCTGTGTAGTCTGGAACCTGTGGTAAAGAGAAGAAAACCTTGCCGTTTGTAGAATCAATCATGGCAGTAGATGAAACACAAATACCCTGTAATGGGTACTTTTGTTTCATCTCAATGATAGCCTGAGCTACGTTGTTCATCCAAAAATTTGGGCCCTTCTCTGCATTTGTAGGCATCGTTGACTTAAAAACTATTTGCGCATCTGAAGAGATTACTCCATACTTTATAGCCGTACCGCCAATATCAACCGCAGCGTAGTACCTTTCCTGTTTTTGCAACACTTAACCCTCTATTGCCTAAGCCTCTATTGCCTGAGCATATTTCTTTGTAATTAATTGTGGTCTTGTGATGGAAGAGCCAACAACAACACAATAAGCTCCCAAATCAAGAACATGACGTGCCTTTTCTGGCGAGTCAATATTACCTTCACAAATGACTCTATGCTTTACCGTCTTGAGAACGTCTCTGAGGATCTTAAAATCATCGGCATCTATCTTTAAGCCCTTGCTTGCTGGCGTGTATCCCACCATGGTGGTGCCAATAAAGTCAAAACCCAGCTCGTCCGCATGAACGCACTCCTCGAATGTGGCGCAATCTGCCATGAGAAGCTGCTGGGGATACGCTTGCTTGATTTCGTGGAAGAACTCGTCCAGCGTTTTGCCTTCTGGCCTGAGGCGGTCCGTCGCATCCAAGGCAATGATATTGGGCTTGACCTCCATCAATTCACGAATTTCCTTCATAGTGGGGGTTATATAAATCTCGCTATCGGCGTAATCGCGCTTCACAATACCGATAATAGGAAGGTCCACATTCTTCTTTATTTCTGCAATATCTTCCTTTGTGTTAGCTCTAATGCCCTTTGCGCCTCCCTGCATGGCGGCCAATGCCATTCTTCCCATTATGAAAGAGGAATGAAGTGGCTCATAAGGAAGAGCCTGGCACGATACTATTAATTTACCTTTTAATGCTTCAACTTTTTCGTTCATTTTGATTTCTCCCATGATACATAAATTAAACATAGACTGATATCAGTTATAGTATTAGACTTGTGGTAACGAGGAAAAAATGAATCCAGATTACTCAACTTATCTAAGATTGCACAAAGCTATTGATTTTATAAACAGCGGTAAAGTCTTTGACCTCCCAATTGGCAGAACAGATCTTGATGAAGGCATCTACATCAATGTCATGGAGCTTGAAACCAAGCAAGAAAACCTGTTCGAAGCCCACAAAAGGTACATCGATATTCACTGTGTGCTTGAAGGCGAAGAGGCCGTAGAAACAGCAGACATCTCAACCTTGGAGGTTACACAACCGTATAGCGAAGAAAAAGACATTGTTCTTGGGAAAGCTCATGGAATTAAACACGTCATCCAAAAAGGACAATATTGCATTACCATGCCACAAGAAGCACATTCTCCAGGCTTGTGTGTAACCAAACCAAGCAAAATTAAAAAAGCTGTTTTTAAAGTCCCATTCTGAGAGCCCTTCAAGAGCCAAAACACTCAGAAAGCCTTACAGCCTCGCAATAGCCTTATCTACCAAAGAAGTACACAAGCTGACAATTTCCTTGTCCTCTTCTGTGTAACCATAAAGTGGCGCTCTAACCCCACCAAGGTCTAAGCCAGCACGCTTTTTAATAACCTCCTTCATTGTCGCATAAAGATTGCCCTTTGCCCTACACAGAGCATAGATTATTTCATTTGCATCATTCTGTATTCTTCTAGCCTCTTCTATTTCGCCCTTCTTAACATGGTCAAAAATAGCAAGATACAGTTCTGGCATAACAGCATAAGTACCACCAATACCACCATCGGCACCAATAGCCAAACCAGAAACAAGCTGCTCGTCTGGTCCATTGAAAACTACAAACCCTCGGCCATCTTTTGTCCCTTCTGCTTTGAACATTTGAATGTCCTGAGTTGGCATTGAAGAGTTCTTAACACCTATAACGTTCTCATTTTTAAGCATTTCCTTCAAAAGAGGAATAGACAAAGCAACTCCAGCAAGTTGAGGAATATTGTAAATAACAAAGTCTGTTTTAGGTGCAGCATGAGACATATCGTTCCAATATTTAGCAATAGCATAATCAGGAAGTTTGAAATAAATAGGTGGAATAGAAGCAATGGCATCTACCCCCAAACCTTCTGCATGCTTAGCAAGCTCAACAGAATCCTTAGTATTGTTGCAGGCAACGTGAGCAATAATGGTTAACTTGCCACCTACAGCTTCCATCACGGCTTCAAGAGTTTTCTTTCTGTCTTCTACACTTTGATAAATGCATTCCCCGGAACTTCCACCAACATAAAGGCCCTTAACACCTTTACCCATTAAATACTCAGCAAAAGCTCCTGTAACTTTCTTATCAATATCTCCATGTTTATCATAGCAAGCATAAAAAGCAGGAAATATCCCCTTATATTTGTTTAAATCTTTCATTTTATCCTCCCAAAGATTTCTAACAATCAGCCCTAAAAACATCAGCCCTTCACAGCACCCATTGTAATTCCTTGAGTAAAATAATGTTGGAAAACAATGAAAACAATAATAATTGGCATAGAAGCAAGAGCAGCACCAGCCATGATTATTCCAAAGTCCGTACTGTTTTCCGCCTGCATAGTAGCAATTCCCAAAGAAATTGTTAAATTCTTTGACTTTGACAGCATTATGAGTTGCATAAAATAATCATTCCAGCTGTTGATGAAGGTAAAGATTGCAAGAGCTCCAATACCTGGTTTAACCATTGGAACAACTATGTCAATAAAAGTCTTTGCCTCGTTGGCTCCGTCAATCTTAGCAGCTTCAAGCATTTCTCCAGGAATACCTTCAGAGAACTGTTTCATTAGGAACACACCAAAGGGCCATCCTACCGTTGGGAAAATAACCGCCCAAATAGTGTCGTACAAGCCTAAAGCACTTATTTCCTTAATCAGAGGAACTAGGATAACCTGCTTTGGTAGCGCCATGGCACACACAATTAAGGTAAAGAGAGCCTTCTTTCCTATAAAACGTTTCTTAGCAAGCACATAGCCTGCCATAGAAGCTGTAATACAGGTCAAAACCATTGCCGATACCGCCATGAAAACCGTATTCAACAACCATCTAATTGCACCCGGCACGGTTGGCCCTTTAATAAGACCAAGCTCAAACAACGGCGCAGAACGCTTGGAAAAAAGACGCTTGAAGTTATCTAGTTTCCACACAGAAGGCCACCATATTGGGGTAGCCGAGTTTATCTCCTTTGTGGTCTTAAATGCACCAGTAATAATCCAATAAAGGGGAAAGACCGATAACACTGCCAAAATGACAATTATTACAACACAGATATAGTAATAAACACCTTTCTTTTTACTTTGAAGATCCATGTTCTACCCCCTATTTCTCTCGTGCTATAAAGAATTGAATAGCGCTCAATATTGCTATAAATAGAGCGAGGATAATTCCCATGGCATTTCCATATCCAAACCTATACAACTTGAAAGCCGTATAGTAGATGTAATACATAACAGTTTGCGTGGAGTTATTAGGTCCACCAGAAGTTAAGAGCTGAATCAAAGCAAAACACTGGAAGCTGTTTATTGTAGTAATAACAATAATGTACAAGGTTGTAGGCATTATTGAAGGCCACTTAATCTTCCAGAAAGTTTGCAAATTTGTTGCTCCATCAACTTCACCAGCTTCAATCAACGTGGGATCCACATTGCCCAAAGCTGCAACATATAGAACAATTGGTTGTCCAGCAGAAGTT
>CAVKHB010000078.1:4888-6765 GCA_963656005.1 Coriobacteriaceae bacterium | reverse complement strand
CTGTGAAGTTTCTTTGTGAAGCCGGCAGGATCTTTTGGAAGAACTCCTTCTGTAAGAAGAGCTTGATCCAAGAGAACACTGGCAGCATCTGCAACGAAGGTCTCATCTTGTGAAGCAACAATACGTTTGACAAATGGGTCTTCTGCATTGACTTCAAGAATTGGAGCAGGTCCTTCATAGTTGTCCTGACCCATGGCCTTGAGAAGTTGTTGCATTTGTACGGATGGATCGTTCTCGTCAGAGACGACAACGGCAGAGACATCAGAAAGTCTAGTTGAAACTATGACGTCTTTGACTCTGTTTCCAAGAGCTTTTTTGAGTTTTTCCACAAGGCTGGAGCCTTCTTCTTGTGCTTTCTTTTTCTCGTCCTCGGTCTGGAAGTCATCCATTGCACCACTCTTGTTGATGGCCTTAAGAGGAAGATCGGCATACTTACCAACAGAAGAAAGGACAAGGTCATCGATACCGTCTGTCATAAGAAGGACTTCTATTCCCTTTTCCTTGTAGGAGTTCAAAAGAGGAGAATTGCGAAGGGTATTTTCATCACTACCGGTGATGTAATAAATACTCTTTTGGTCTTGTTTCATTCTCTCTTTATAGGACTTGAAGGATGTGAAGCCGTCTACAGCCGTGCTCTTGAAACGAACTAGGTCAAGGAGTTCTTCTCTGTTTGCATAGTCTTGGTAAAGTCCTTCTTTCAAAGGTCTGTTGTACTGTTCAATGAACTTTGTATAGAGCTCAGGATTCTGTTCGGAGATTTTCTTAAACTCGCCTAAGAGTTTCTTCACAGAAGCGTTTCTAATTGCCATCATGACCTTGTTTTGTTGAAGAATCTCTCTAGAAACGTTCAAAGGAAGGTCTTCACTATCAATAATACCACGAACAAAACGTAGGTAGGTTGGGAGAAGTTCTTTTTCATCATCTGTGATATAAACTCTCTTAACATAGAGTTTTACCCCTGGCTTATAGTCTGCCTGATACATGTCAAAAGGAGCCTTGGCTGGGATGAAGAATAAGGTTGTATATTCTGTAGCACCTTCTGCCTTTGTATGAATGTAAAACAAAGGATTCTCGGAGTCGTAGTAGGTGTTCTTGTAGAACTCATTGTAATCTTCTTCTTTAAGAGAGCTCTTGCTTCTTGTCCAAAGTGCTGCAGCGCTGTTGATTTTCTCTACTTTGTGCTCTGTTCCTGTGACGTTGTATTTATCATCATAAGTATTTTGGTCATAAGAAAGATAAATAGGATAAGCAATGTGATCGCTGTACTGCTTTACCAGATTTTCAAGCTGCCAGCGATTTGCATATTCTTTACCTTCATCGTTTAAATAAAGAACGATGGTTGTACCGCAAGAATCCCTCTGTGCCTCTTCAATGGTATACTTTTCCTTTCCATCGCTAGACCATTTGTAGGCTTGGTCGCAACCAAAAGCTTTAGAAGTAACTTCAACCTTGTCTGCAACCATAAAAGCAGAATAGAAGCCTACACCAAACTGCCCAATGAGGTTACTGTCTTTTTTCTGTTCGTCTGTAAGATTAGAGATAAAATGTTTGGTGCCAGATCTTGCAATTGTACCAAGATCTTCATTGAGCTCATCATGGCTCATACCAATACCGTTATCTGAAATGGTAAGTGTTCTCTTGTCCCCTTCCGTGAAAGAAAGGTCAATTCTAAGTTCTCCTTCTGGAGCATTTCCTTCAACCAAGGTCTTATATTTAAGTTTGTCCAAGGCATCAGAGGCATTTGAAATTAGCTCTCTGAGAAAGATTTCTTTGTGTGAATATAACGAATGGATTATCAGATGTAGTAACTCCGATACTTCCGTTTTAAACTGTTTTCGTTCCATGTTAACCCTCCAACATAAATCAAGAGATTTTTT
>CAVKHB010000078.1:0-4878 GCA_963656005.1 Coriobacteriaceae bacterium | reverse complement strand
AAAACCTCTCATGGTCTAAGTTAATAAAAACAAGGCCTGAGGGCAAGTTAAAGAGTCATAGAAGATGAAGTCTTTTAATTCAGAAGGTGGAGCTTTTTACAAAAAGTTCTAAAGAACGTTTTTGACTTCTTCCAAAAGAGATGTCATATAAATCCATTCGTCTAGTGCCACTTCTGCGGCAGCTATCATGTTGGCTCGTTCGCCTAGATTTGAAAGTTCAAACGATAGCCCATTACAACACTTTTCTATGTTTTTTTTATATGAAGGTGGAATAGTAGACCCTTCTCCGCCAATTATCACTTTTGTAGAGCCTGTGACTTTTGATGCTAAAATCAGAGCCTTTCCAAGCGTCTCCAAGGCTTCTTTAGACACTGTAGGCCACAACTCCTTCAAATGAGCCTCTCCATTATTTGATAAGGCCCATGCTGAGACTACAGCCTCAAGACAACCAATATCGCCACACCAGCACAAGCCTGTTTGTGCCATCTTAAGATGCCCAAAGCCGTTGTAGTCTGCAAAGACCTTGCCGTTTTGAATGAAGGCAAGATTTACGTTATCACCCCAATTCAGGTACATAACAGGGCCTTTGGATTCAAGGAAAGCCTTTGAAGAAACAAAGCGTTCTGCTAAAACAAGAGCAGCAGTAGAATTGCGGATGCATGCTTTAAGCTTAAGAACCTGTTCAAAGGCTTCTGCTAAGGGAATGTTTTTCCATGGAAGGTAGGGACATTCAAGAATTATAGCCGAATCTTCTGAAATACGGCCTGAAACAGTAATGCCGGCGCCTATAACTTTACTGGCATCTACGAGCTTCATTACGCGTATGCAGCTCTTGATAATTCCAACACAAAATTCCTCTACTTTAACCTTTGTATTTGTGGGGATTCGTTCAAACCTAATTGGGTTTGCTTTTAGATCACAAAGAGAAATGGTTGTGTTTCTGCTTTCTATGTTAACAGAAAGGACAAATGAAGAATCTGGAATTAGTTTCAATGCCGTGGCTTTGCGACCATTGGAGCTTTCAAGTTTTCCAACTTCTTCAATGAAGCCTTCAGAAACCAAATCTTCAACAATTTCACCAACGGAGACTTTGTTTAATTCCAAAAGTCTAGCCAGTTCTGCTCGGGAGAGATTCTCATCCCTTCTAATTGCCCCAAGCACTCTTGCTTTGTTTATGGTTCTTGCCGATTTTGGTTGTGAAAGCTTCATTTATCACCTTCATTTCAGTATTTAGTACTTAGTATTTAGTTTTCAGCTACAAGCTTGGAATACTTCTCAAACTCGGCATCATCACAAAGCACAAAGTGTCCTTTTGTAACTTCTCTGAACGTAGGAGTACTGTTTCTATAATCGTGATCTGCAACAGGATTATAGACAATTCTCTTTCTATTCTTTTCGTAGTTTGGATCTGGTTGAGGAATTGCACTCAAAAGAGACCGTGTATATGGATGAAGAGGATGCTTAAAGAGCTCATCAGAGTCTGCAAGTTCAACCATCTTTCCATAGTACATAACGCCAATTCTATCAGAGAAGTATTTAACAACACTGAGGTCGTGAGCAATAAAAAGAATGGTAAGTCCCATTTTCTCTCTGAGGTCATTAAGTAGGTTCATGACCTGAGCTCTAATGGAAACGTCCAAGGCACTAATTGGCTCATCTGCAATAATCAAGGAAGGTTCCATGATAATAGCACGTGCAATACCAATTCTCTGTCTCTGACCACCGGAGAACTCATGTGGATAACGAGAGGCATGTTCCTTTACAAGACCAACAGTCTCAAGCATCTCAAAGACTTTCTGATCTATGTACTCTTTATCTTTGACGCCCTTAATTACAAGTCCTTCAGCAACAATATCTCTAACTGTCATACGAGGGTCTAAAGAGGCAATAGGATCCTGAAAAATCATCTGTATCTGGTTTAATAGGCTACGATCCACGTTTTTGTGGTCGTGTTTTGCCTGAAATATTAAAGCCTTATTGTCCTCAATAATTTTATCAATCTCAGCTAAACGGCCCTCATCTTTGCAGGTCTTTTTCTCTTTTCTTGCTGCTGCAATTGCGTCTTTGTAAGACTTAACGCCAGCGCAAATTCTCTGCCCTTTAAAATAGACACTTCCGCTTGTGCAGTCATAAAGTCTAATGATTGATCTTCCTGTAGTGGTTTTTCCACAACCTGACTCACCTACCAAACCAAAAACTTCACCTTTGTTAATTTCAAAACTTACGTTGTCTACTGCCTTGTTGACTGTATGTCTATCAAGCTTGAAGTATTGGCACAAGTTTTCAACTCTAAGTAAAACTTCTTTGTTGTCTTGGTTCATTGTTCACCTCCACGCTTGTTCATTCTAGCTATACGGTCACGTACAATCTCTGGCATCTCAACATGTGGTGCATTTGGATGCAGTAGCCAAGTTGCAGCATAGTGAGTGTCTGTAATCTTAAACATTGGTGGTTGTTCTTCAAAGTCAATTTCCATTGCATACTTGTTTCTAGCTGCAAAAGCATCGCCCTTTGGTGGGTAAATCATGTTAGGAGGCGTTCCAGGGATTGATTCAAGTTTGTTACCCTTGCTGTCCAAGTCTGGAATAGAAGCCAATAGAGCCCAGGTGTAAGGATGTGCTGGGCTGTAGAAAACTTCATCTGCCGTTCCATACTCTACAATCTTTCCTGCGTACATAACAGCAATTCTATCTGCCATGTTTGCGACAACTCCAAGGTCATGAGTAATGAAGATAACAGAGAGGTTTCTTTCTTCCTTAAGCTTGTTAATAAGCTCAAGAATCTGTGCCTGAATTGTAACGTCCAATGCTGTGGTTGGCTCATCACAAATCAAGATATCTGGGTTGGCTGTTAGAGAAATTGCAATAACAATTCTCTGTCTCATACCACCAGAGAACTCAAATGGATATTGTCTGTATCTCTTTCTGGCTTCAGGAATTCCAACTTGCTCCATGACTCTAATTGCACGGTCTTTTGCCATGGACTTGGTAACCACCCTAATTTCACTCATTGCTGTTTCACGGAGCCAAATGATGAAATTGTGACTTCTCTTTTCAAAGTCAAACTTTTCAACATCTTGTATTCTCTTTTCAAACTGCTCTTGCATGTTTTCAAGGATTTTAACAAGGTTGCCCTGAACGAGCTTTAAATCTGAAAGAGATAAAGGAGCAACTTTTGCTTCCGGAGCTTTACCCTTTGCTTCAAGTCTCTCATAGCGAGCTGTCTGCTTGATAAATCTCTTTTCTTCTGCGAGGTTTCCCTTTACGTCGTCATAATAAGTCTTTACAGCACTGGAAAGGCTTACTTTGAAAGTATAAGCATAGCTATCTTTAACGGTCTCAAGTGGGTCAATGGCGGTTTCAACGGCTGTTGCCACACTGCGTACCATTCTATCCATATCGGGCTTTTCAGGCATGTCTGAAGATATCTTGCGCTTTACATCGGCGAGAACCTCAAGTGCGACCTTCATGTCTGCCACCGATTTTTTGGAGGTGTGTTCAAGAGCGGTCTGGACAGCTGTTACGAAGGCCTTAAAATAGGATGATTCAAAGGCGGATTTCGTTTTTTCGTTGAGCTCTTTGCCATTTTCCTCGCCCAAGGTGTTGCTTTCAAGGACAATCCAGCAGCCTAATGCAAAGAAATCGGGCGTTTCCTGCTCAATTGCGGCCTTGAGCATTGCACAGCCTTTTTCAAGTAAGGCAACCAATTCATCATATTTCTTGGATTTAACAACTTGGTGGGCGGCTTTATTAATGTCAGAAGAAAGCTCCTTCATGGCTTTTTCATCGCGCACGACAAAGCGGTTAATTGAGGCCTTAAAGTAGTCTGCAACTTCCTTGGCTTCTGAAACTGGATTGGTGACGGCCTCTTTGCTGATGGCAAGAAGCATATCCTCTGCAGCCTTCAAGCCCGCAGTAGCGCTTGAGTGAGCTTGCGAATATGGAGCCTCGTACTTTGCCTGCACCCCGATAATCTTCTTAAACGTGGAGAATCGGTTCTTGTCTTCTTCACATTGACTAGCTTTCATTGCGAGATTGAGTTGGACAAGCGTATCTGCAAGTTTTTTGTGGCTCTCGCGCCTGTTAGCCTTATTCTTGAGAATCATGGCCTCTGTAATCTGGTTTCCAATTCGCATAATTGGGTTCAGGGAAGATAGCGGGTCTTGGAAAACCATGGAAATCTTGTCACCACGAATCTTGTGGAAATCGTCCTCGCTAATCTTCAAGAGGTCTCTTCCATCGTACAAGATTTCTCCACTCTCCACTATTGTGTTTCCAGCCGATATCCCTAATATGGTCTTACTTGTGGCCGATTTTCCACTTCCTGATTCTCCAACAATTGCTAGAGTTTCGCCCTTATAAAGGTCAAACGAGATATCTCTAACAGCTTGAAGTTTTCCATTGATTGTTCTAAATGAAATGGTCAGGTCTTTTACCTGAAGTTTCTTTTCTCTATCGTTAGTCATCACTCGTCTGCTCCTCTAAGTGCTGGGTTGAAAGCATCTCTGAGACCGTTTCCAAACAAGTTGAACGAAATCTCAAGTAGAGATATGAACAAGGCTGGGAAGAAGATGATATGCGGATACGTTGCAAGATAATCTTTTCCGTTGGCAAGCATTGTTCCAACACTGGTCATGGTTGAGCTCTCAAGGTTGATAATACCAAGGTAAGTCAAACTTGATTCGCTGAAGATAACTCCAGGAATGACAAGAACTGAACCGGTAATGAGAGTTCCCAAAGAGTTAGGGAAGATGTGCTTGAACATAAGACGTCCGTTACTTGCACCAAGGGTTCTTGCTGCAAGGACATACTCTTGTCCTTTAAATCTGTAGAACTGCATTCTTACACGAGAAGCCATTCCAATCCACCCCGTTAAGAC
>CAVKHB010000077.1:0-6813 GCA_963656005.1 Coriobacteriaceae bacterium | reverse complement strand
TTGTAGTAGTCATTGGCGCCCAAGAAGAGGAGGTTGTGCATCAAGTAGCACAACTTGGAGTCATCCTACTTCAAGACAAAGAACAAGAGAATACAGAAATGTTCTCCTCCGTCAAACAAGGCCTTAGCTTTTTGCAAGGAAAATGTGACCGCATAGTCTTTACACCAGTCAACGCTCCTATGTTCTCCGCCTACACGCTCAGAACTCTACTAAAAAGTAATGCAAAAATCACCAAACCCACCTACAACGGACGTGGCGGACATCCCCTCTTACTTAACGGAGAAGTCATAGACCAAATTCTCAACTACAAAGGCACAGACGGACTAAGAGGCGCCATCAGAGCCTGCAATTGTGAAGTAGAAAACATAGAAGTCAATGACCCTGGAGTTCTCATGAGCACACACAACGACACACAACTCCAAGAACACCTAGAACAGCACAACGCCACCCTGCTAACACCAACTGTCAAACTCAGCATCAACAAGGAAACAGTTTTCTTCAATTCACGTCTCAAGCTCTTGCTTTTCATGATTGAAGATCTCCACTCCGCCCGACAAGCCTGCCTGCACATGGGACTTTCCTACCAGAATGCCTGGAACATGATTAACAAACTCGAAAATGAAACAGGCTATGCGGTGGTCACCCGGCAACGCGGCGGCAAAAACGGCGGCGAAACGTGCCTCACAGAAAAAGGCCAACGCCTGATGTACGCCTTCCAGCGATACGAGGACGAAGTGAACTGCTTTGCTCAACAGCGCTTTGAAATCTTATTTCGCAACAGCCATCTAATCTGAGCACCCCAGCCCGATATCACGTAATTGGAGCAGGATTAAACACAAGAAAATCATTATAAAGATGGTATTTTTCAGTTGCAGTCTTCTTGATACCACTAACCACATCAAGGATATCGGTATAAAGAAGATGGGCCATCTGTGCAATTGTCTTCTCGCCAGTGACCACATAGCCCGCGTCCATATCAAAAAGATCTCCCCATTGCGCCTTCATGGAATGTTGAGTGCAAATCTTGTAGATGGGGATTTCTTGAAGGCCGTACGGAGTTCCGCGCCCCGTGCTAAAAAGCTGGAGAACTATGCCAGATGCAAGCTGACTAGAGCCACAACCCAAATCAGAAGCAGGCGTGGCAGCAAAAATAAGCCCATGACATTTTGGGAACTCTCCAGCGCCAACAACTTCAGCAATTGGAGAACTACCGCTTTTTGCAATTGAGCCCATGGCCTTTTCAACAATATTGCTGAGGCCGCCCTTCTTGTTTCCAGGAGTTGGATTGGCGCTACGGTCAACATGACTTCGAGCTAAATAGTTATCATACCAAGAAATCTCGGACTTTAAACGCTCCACAGTAGCCTCATCTTGACACCTGTCTGCAAGATAATGAACACCGTCACGAACCTCTGTTACTTCAGAAAAAAGCACCTGAGCACCGCCAGAAGCAAGCATGTCAAAAGCATAGCCAATTGTTGGGTTAGCAGAAATGCCACTAAAAGCATCTGAGCCGCCGCATTGAGCACCAATTCTTAACTTTTCAAGAGGAAGTTCAACCCTCTTACGTGCGTTGAGAATCTCAAGTTTCTTCTTTGCCATAGCGCAAATGCGGTCAATCATCTGGTCATAACCTTTACAATCTTGAAGAATCAACACATTCTCACTGATGTTCTCTTGAGGCGTAAGAAGCATATCCATTTGGAGCTTTTCACAACCCAGACCAACACAAAGAATCTGACCACCAAAGTTTGGATGATGAATCATGTTGCGCACACCACGAATTGGGATATATGCCTCATCTGCAGCAATAGCAACCCCACAGCCATAGGGATGAACCACGGCAACAACGTCATCAACATTCGGATATAAAGGAAGCAAATTCTTCTTGATAATTTCAACAGCATTACGCACTACACCTGCTACACAATGTACTGACATGGTGATACCAAGTATATTTCTGCTACCAGCTGGCAGATCTGGGCCATTGTCGTAGCCCATCCAAGTCTTTCGAGAAGGAAGATCTTTACATACTGCGCCCTGTTTTCCTGCCTTCAAAGAAGAGACGACTGGAGAACTTGGAAGCTGAAGATTGTGTTCATTAATCCAACCTCCAGCCTTAACATCTTCAGTAAGATATCCCAAAAGAACACCATAACGAATTATGGCTTCACCTTTCTTAAGATCCTTTAACGCAATCTTATGCCCCTGTGGAATATCGCAAAGAGCCACTAAAGGCATTTCATTAAAGCTAAACCCCTCAATGCAATCTCCAGCCTTAGTAGAGCCAACCACCACGGCAACATTATCTTGCTCTAATATCCTAACAGCCTTCATACATCTTCCCGTAACTTACTTTTTAATAGTCACGTTACTAATCTTTTCGTAGTACTTTGCAAGTGCGCTATGATCATCTGCGCCACAGCCATCGTTCTTAACTGCCTGCATCATCTCCATGACTTGACCCGTAAGGGGCACATATCCATTGATTGCATGTGCAGCATTAAGGGCATTAGTCAAATCCTTAATATGAAGCTCAATTCTAAAGCCCGGCTTGAAATTTCTTGAAAGTACCATAGGAGCCTTAGCATCCAAAACTGTGGAACCCGCCAAACCTCCCCTAATAGCCTTATAAATCAACTCAGGGTCTGCCCCCATCTTGGTAGCAAAAGCCAAAGCCTCGCTCATTGCAGCAATATTGCAGGCAACAACAATTTGATTTGCCAACTTTGCAACATTTCAAGATCCAAGATCTCCACAGCGCACTACAGAACCAGCCATGCACATAAGGAGCTCTCTATATTTCTCAATAGTCTCTTCTTTTCCGCCACACATAACAGAAAGTGTACCATCAATAGCCTTGGGCTCTCCGCCAGAGACTGGCGCATCAACCATTTCAATGCCCTTTTTAGCCAATTCAGCACCAATATTTTTGCTTTCCACCGGGTCAATAGAACTCATATCAATAACAACTAAGCCAGTCTTACCGCCCTCAATAATGCCATCCTTACCAAGAGCTACCTCCCTCACTTGTGGGCTATTTGGAACCATAGTAATCACCACTTCACTGGCTTGTGCAACCTCAGCAGCATTCTTCTTGCCCTTAGCACCCAAGCCCTCAAGTTCCTTCACCACGGCCTCATGTCTTGAATAAAAGCTAACTTCATGCCCTGCCTTGATGATATTTTTACACATGGGCTTTCCCATTATTCCCAAACCGATAAATCCAACTTTCATTTTCTTACCACTCCTACACGGTTTTTGCCAAACCTATTATATTTATTATAGTAAACCAGCCTTACTAAGCTGCTCCTTAAGACCTTCAAGTTGCTCTTTTGTAGAATTCTTAGAAGGAAGATACGGCGCACCAAGATCTAATCCAAGAAGGTTTGCGTAATCCTTTGTAGCCACTGGAAAACTAGATTTGTCCATTTGCAACCTAATAGGATTAAGCTTAAATTGATTCTCCAAAGCCTGCTTCAAGTCTCCAGAAACAAAGGAATCATAAATAGAACACACCATCTTAGGAACAAAGTTTGCCATACAACAAACAGCCCCAACAGCACCCACGCATAAACCAGCATAAATAAGAGTGTCTTTTCCACACATAACTTTGAAATCAACATCCCTATTACGTCTAATAAACTCTTCCGCCTGTGTAATATCACCAGAACTATCTTTCATTCCAACAACATTCTCGTGTTGATGAGCAAGTTTCTCCACAACAGCCTGAGAAATGCCATAGCCAACCCTTCCAGGATTGTTGTACAAAAGCATGGGGGATCCACCAATATTATCTGCAATCGTAGCAAAATGAGTATAAAGTTCATCCTCACTAGGTTTTAAGAACATGGGCTGTAAAACAGACACCGCCTTAGCTCCATGTTCAAGACCCAATTGAGCCAATCTAACACATTTTGATGTCCTAATAGCTCCAATTCCCATAAAAATTGGCACTCTACCTGCGTTTTGGTCTATCATTACATCAAGAATGTCTTTCATTTCACTCTCTTCTTGCATATAAAATTCGCCATTAGAACCAAAGGCAAGAATTGCACTCACCCCGTTATCAATAACAAAATCCACATGCCGTCTAAGTTTCTTTTCATCAAATTTTTCATTCTCATCCAATGGAATTGCAATTGGAGGAATAATTCCCTTAATAAAAGATGTATCCGGTCTCATAAACACCTCTAAACCCTTCAACTAAACCTTTCAACTAAACCTTTCAACTAAATCTTTCAACTGTCACAGCCGGTTCAACATTAACCTTAACATTTTCAAACGTTGCATCCGCATTGATAACCCTAATTCCCCTATAAGTTGACTTAGGAATACCTAGATACATATCCGGCTCCGTGTTCTCTTCCAATTTATCTGTCACATTAAAAGTACAATCTTTAATAACAACATTCTGAAGCTGAGATTCAGGAAGCCCCGCAAGGAAACCCGCACTGTTTTTACAACCCTCCGCCTGAATATTTTCAAACAAAATATTCTTAATAACTGGAGTATCCTCTTGAACTGGAAGAGCTTCCATTGAGAAAAGAGAAGGATCATCGCAACCACAGCGGTAATACATATTGATAGCAATTGGACAAATAACATCTTCCATATAAATATTAGAAGCAACAATATCCGTTATATGACCACCTCGGCCACGTCTTGTTTTAATTCTTATACCCCTATCTGTACCCAAGAACTTACAATTTTTAACGTAAGCACCCTTAACTCCACTTGCCGTCTCGCTACCTACAACAAAACCACCGTGGGCATTTCTAACGGTGCAATCACAAACACTAATGTTTTCAGATCTCTGGAACTGCATCATCTCCTTGCCACTACCGCTCTTTACAGCAATACCATCATCCCCAACATTGACATAACAAGCCCTAACTTCCACGTTCACACAAGACTCAATATCAATGCCATCCGTATTTGGAGAATCAGCAGGATTATTAATAACAATGTCCTTAAACAACACATTGATGCTATTTATTGGGTGAACTGTCCAACATGGGCTATCAAGTAGCTTAATTCCTTCAATCTTAACATTCTTAGAATCCAAGATTTGAAGCAGCGCTGGACGCAAGAATTGACAAGGCCTACCGCCACCGCCCCCTGGCTCATTAAGATAGTTAGGATTCAAACTTGCAAGCCTTTTTTCAATAGCCAATGTAGGAGTAGCAGGACGTCCACCATTTTTCCATTTCCAAATATAATCCCACCACTTTTGACCATTGCCATTTAGCGTACCGGAGCCCTCAACAACAACATCATGAGCATTATTTACCAAGAAACAAGGATGCATAGCCCAACAGCACACACCCTCCCAGCGAGTATAAACAGGTGGATACGCCTCAAAATCATCCACAAAATCCAAGACAGCCCCATCCTCAAAAATCAAATGCGTATGAGACGGCACATCAATAGGCCCCACCTCATAATGCCCAGCAGGAATCACAACAGCCTTTCTACCCGCATTTTCTTTCAAGACGGCATTCAAATCCTCGCCAGATCTAAAAACATATCTTTTTTTATTCAACTGAGCCGGAAACTCCAACTCCAAGGCTGCCGATATAAACGGCCCCACTCCGTGCAAGTTATCCGAAACCCTCGGCTCGCCTTCCGTATAGTACTTAAAATCTGCCGGCCTATACGGCCCATCCTCAGACGCCCGTCCCAAGCCCGCACTCTTACAGGTATCATGCAAAAACAGCTCCCCACTCTCATCAACGCTCACCGAATGTTCACACAACCCAGAAAACGCCACTTGAGCCGCCTTCCTATAAGACTCATCCAAGAATCCAAGCCTGTTCATCTTGGCAAAAAAGTACACAAACATGCACGTAGCCGAACTTTCCAAGTAGTTCGCACCCACGCCCGCCTTGTCCATCACTTGATACCACATGCCACTTGACTTGTCCTGATATCGCAACACCACAGGAGCCAGCTGCATTGCCAACCTAAGTAATCTATCCCGATATCCTTCATATATTTCCTCTTCCGGAATAATATCAAGAAGATCGGCTAAAGCCATAACATACCAGCCCAAAGCACGTGCCCATACCTCTTGACTCTGACCCGTTGTAGGATTACACCAAGGCTGCGTGCAAGACTCATCCCAAGCATGCCTAAGAAGACCCGTCTTTTTATCAAGAGTCTTCTCATAGACCAGCTCAAATTGGTAAACAATGTCCTCAAGACACTCCTTCAACCCACCAAATTCCTTGGTATAGGAGGCATAAAACGGTCCTTGCATGTAAAGACCATCCAGCCACATCTGGTTTGGATATCTTTTTTTGTGCCAAAAACCCTTAGATGGAGTTCTAGGCTGACCCTTAAGCTGCTTGTAGAACATATCCAATGCAGTTTTATATTTTTTCTGTCCAGTGAGTTTGTAAAAATCAAGAATTATATTGCCCATCCTCACTTGGTCCATACTGTAATCTTCAAGTTTATAAGTTCTCACCACACCATCTTCTGGAATGTAGTAATTAATAAAGCCTTTAACGTAATTGAAAATCTCGTCGTTACTTAGAATCTTAGAAGCCCTATAGAGAGCCTCAAGCAAAATAGAGGATTTGTAACTGTAAGAAGCATTCTCCTTGTTGTATTTTTTCATTGCAGACAGACTCATTCGCTCTGTCATGGATTTTCTTGTGTCAATCATATTCCTAAAATAATTCGCTGTTTTCGTAAGAAAGGGGTTGCAAGTGTGCATCGTGCAACCCCCTATAATATCAAAAATTATACTATATTACTGAAGAAGTCCATTTGCCAAGGCAAAATCGTAGCCTTCCTTCTCCCAAG
>CAVKHB010000076.1:0-6832 GCA_963656005.1 Coriobacteriaceae bacterium | reverse complement strand
TATATCAATTGACTCATTTGCATCCAACTTGCGCTCATCTTCTTTGCAAACCAGCTCTAAATCCTCTGCAAGAAAGAAATTTGCACTGTTGTTCATGAAGGCGGAATTGGGACAGACAGAACCGATAAATTTAAACGAATGGGCAACAATACCTGTCTCTTCTTCCAGCTCCCGCAGGCCTGCCTCTCTAGGGCTCTCCCCCTTCTCCACCAAACCGGCTGGAAACTCCAAGGTAACCGAATCAGATCCATGCCTAAATTGACGCTCCATGATAAACCTAGGCACGCCATCTTTTCCCACAAAATAAGGCACAATATTGACCCATTGAGGTGATTGAATCTCTACAAAGTCTCCTTCTCGCCCGTCTTGGCTCTTCCTGTGCACGCTATTTACACTGAAAATGGGAGTGTCATACACCCTATTTCTGGATGTAGTTTCCCATATAAGCCTAGAGGCTTGTGGCGCAGTATCCAACGTATGGAAGCTGAATTCGGTCACGCGATTCATGCTACTCCTCCACACTTCCCTTTGATGGGCAGTTAGCAGAACACGTTGCACAGGCAGACGGAGAACAACTAGAGAGCTTTGGAACGTACGGCGTGTGAACTACAGTAGTATTTTCCTGAAGGTAGGTTGCAATCTTCTTGAACTCCTTTGCGCTCTCCGATTCCGGATTCTCTGCAAGCCAGTCAACGCCTTCATCTTCATCCTGTTGCAAGCCTATCTCCAACGGAATTGCACCCAAGAAAGGAATCTCCATCTCTTCACAAAGCTTCCTTCCCCCATCCTTTCCAAAAACTTGAATATGTTTCCCGCAATCTGGACACACAAGATAGCTCATATTTTCCACTAGCCCGATAATCTTAACACTCAACTGTCTTGAGAAAGTAATACTTCTTCTGACATCCAAAATGGACACCTGCTGTGAAGTTGTAACAATAATAGAACCGGTCATATCTGGAATAGATTGGCAGACAGCTAGCTGCTCATCTCCAGTTCCAGGAGGAGAGTCAATAAGAAGGTAGTCTAAAGTGCCCCACTCAACGTCCGCAAGGAACTGCTTGATAACACTAATTTTCATAGGGCCTCTAAAAATGATGGCCTGTTCTGGGGCTGTTACCGCAAAACTTAAGCTAATTACCTTCAAATTGGGCATTGGACACACTGGAAGAATGGAAGAACCATCTTCCGTGGATTGAAGAATTTGCCCTTCACAACCAAACATCTTTGGGATGTTTGGGCCGTGGATATCGGTATCTAAAACCCCTACCTTGTAACCCATGGATAACAGGGCACGTGCCAAGTTCACTGTCACGGTGCTCTTTCCAACACCACCTTTGCCGCTCATAACAATAATCTTGCGGTCAATCTTACTCATTCTATCGTGGATTCGCAAATCCTGAAGTTCCATTTCATCGGGCATAGTCGCCTCCCAAAACAAAGATAGACCCTAAAAAGTAATTGGGCAAGTACAAAAATACTCGGAATTAGGACTCATTAAAACGCCTCTTTGATGTTGGTAAAGATTCGGTTAAGAACTGCAAGAAAAGCCAAGAACGAAATAGCCTTATACCTTGTATATATGAATAGCCACTTGATAAATTTGGGGCATAAAAGCTAATATAATGCCAGCAGTTTACGGGCAAATTTTTTTTGCCCATGCAATACTAAAAGGGGAGTTAATATGTACTTGTTAGCACAACTACCTGCAGAACAGCTATCCATACAGATTAAGAATGGTCTTATTCTTTTGGTCCTTGGTATGGCTATCGTTTTTGTGTTTCTTACAATTCTTGTATTCTCTACAAAATTAGTCTCCAAGATTGTTAGAAAATTTGAATCCAAAAGTCCTGCACCAGCTACAGTTGTTGCAGAGCCTGTTGCCAAACCAGTGGCAAAAGCTGCATCAAAGGACGCTGAAGTGGCAGCTGCCATTGCGGCCGCTGTGGCAAAGTCAAAAAATTGATTAAGGACGGTAGACTCAAATGAAGAAAATTAATTTTATGTGTACTGCATTCAGAGACGGCTTCCAGTCTGTCTATGGTGCAAGAGTTTTCACAAAAGATTTCATGCCAGCTGTTGAGGCTGCAAGAAAAGCCGGTATCACACATTTTGAAGCAGGTGGTGGAGCAAGATTCCAGGCACTTTACTTCTATACAAATGAAGATGCCTTTGCAATGATGGACGAGTTCCGCAGAGTTGCTGGACCAGATGCAAATTTGCAGACCCTCTCAAGAGGTGTCAACGTTGTTGGTCTTGATTCTCAGCCAAGAGACATCATTAAGCTCCATGCCGATATGTTCAAAAAGCATGGAATGACAACGATTAGAAACTTTGATGCCCTCAATGACGTCAACAACCTCATTGATAGCGGAAAAGCCATTCATGATGCAGGTCTCAAGCACGAGATTACCATCACCATGATGAGTCTTCCTCCAAAGACAACTGGCGCACATGACCCAGACTTCTATGAGAGAGTTCTCCGCCAGATTCTTGATGCAGGAATCCCATTTGACAGTCTTTGTTTCAAGGATGCTTCTGGAACATCAACTCCAGCAGTTGTCTATGAAACCATCAAGAGAGCAAGAAAGCTCCTCGGTGACGAGATTACAATTGTCATGCATAGCCATGATACAGCAGGCTGCTGCGTACAGCAGTATGTAAGCGCTTTGGAAGCAGGTGCTAACCAACTTGACCTTTCAATGCAGCCAGCATCCGGTGGCACATGCCAGCCAGATATCATCACAATGTGGCACGCTCTTCGTGGAACAGAGTATGATCTTGGCGTTGATATTCACGCAATTCAGAAAGCAGAAGCAGTATTTGAAGATTGCATGAAAGATTACTTCCTGCCACCAGAGGCAACAACCGTCAATCCAAATATTCCATTCTTCCCTCTCCCAGGTGGAGCTCTTACAGCAAATACACAAATGCTTAGAGACAACGGACTTATGGACAAGTACCCAGAAATTGTTGAAGCAATGGGCGAGACAGTTGCTAAGGGCGGTTTTGGAACTTCTGTTACACCAGTTTCACAGTTCTACTTCCAGCAGGCATTCAACAACGTAATCTTTGGGCCTTGGAAAAAGATTGCTGAAGGTTACGGAAAGATGGTTCTTGGCTACTTTGGTAAGACACCAGTTGCCCCAGATCCAGAAGTTGTAAAGATTGCCGCAGAACAGTTAAAGAAAGAACCAACAACAGAAAAAGTTGTTGATATTAATGATGCAGATCCTACCAAGGGCGTTAAGGCTGCAACCAAGATGCTTCAGGACAACGGTATTGAAGTCACCGATGAAAACATCTTCATTGCTGCATCTTGTAAGGAAAAGGGTATCCTCTATCTTACAGGCAAGTCTAAGGTTAACGGCGTCAGAAAGATTGACCGCGCTGAAGAAGCTGCAAAGAAGGCTGGTGAGTATACTGTTGAAGTCAACGGTAAGGCTTACGGTGTAAAGCTTGGTAAGAATAACGCAACTGTAAATGGTGTTGAGTATCCTTTGAGTGTTGCCTTTGGTATTGACGAAGCAGCAATTAAAGCCGCTCCAGTAGCTCAGGTTGCAACTTCCACCTATCAGGGACCAACAACAAGCGAGAAAGTTCTTGCTCCAATGCCAGGTCTTGTTCTTAGAATTGAAGTTAAAGAAGGCCAGCAGGTCAAGAAAAATCAGCTTATCATGGTCATGGAAGCCATGAAGATGGAAAACGAAATCTATGCTCCATGCGATGGAACCGTTGGAAAGATTGCTGTTACAACAGGTCAGCAGCTTGTTGCAGATGATTTGATTATGACAATTGGAAACGGCGACGCTCCAGTTGAACCTGTAGCTCCAGTTGCTGCTCCAGCTCCAGTAGAAGAAGCTGCTCCAGCTGCACCACAGGTTGTTACTGGCGGACATCAGGTTCTTGCACCAATGCCAGGTCTTGTTCTTAGAATTGAAGTTAAGGAAGGCCAGCAGGTTAAGAAGAACCAGCTTATCATGGTCATGGAAGCAATGAAGATGGAAAATGAAATCTATGCTCCATGTGACGGAACAATTGGTAGCATTGCTGTTACAAATGGACAGCAGCTTGTAGCCGATGATCTTATTATGACAATTGTATGAGGGGAAAAATAAATGAGTGAATCATTACTTAACCTATGGCAATCCACAGGACTATATGGATTTCTTGGTCTAGATTCTGCATCAGGCTTTGGAATCCCAAACCTTATTATGATTCTTGTAGGCCTTCTTCTTTTCTGGCTTGCAATAAAAAAAGGTTTTGAACCATTACTTCTTATTCCAATTGGAATGGGTTGTGTACTCAGTAACATTCCATTTGCATACATTGCAGGAACAGACCCTACTCTTCCAGAAGGTGCTCTTGGAGCCACAGGTTTCATAAAGATTTTGTTTGATGCAGGTATTCAGAGCGGATTATTCCCAGTATTGATCTTTGTTGGTGTTGGTGCAATGACAGACTTTGGTCCTCTTATTGCAAACCCAAAGACACTGCTTCTTGGTGCAGCTGCACAGCTTGGTATTTTCACAGCCTTAATTGGAGCTCTTCTTGTTAGCTTTATTCCTGGAATCAATTTTGACCTCCATGCAGCAGCCTCAATTGGTATCATTGGTGGTGCAGATGGTCCTACGGCAATTTACGTAACAACTCGTCTTGCTTCAGACTTGCTTGGTCCTATTGCAGTTGCAGCTTATTCCTACATGGCTCTTGTTCCAGTTATTCAGCCACCTATTATGAAGGCTCTTACAACAGAAGAAGAGAGAAAGATTAAGATGCAACAGCTCAGACCTGTTAGCAAGACAGAGAAGATTATCTTCCCTATCTCTGTTATCATTGTTTGTGCAATCCTTCTTCCAAGTGCAACACCTCTTATTGGTGCTTTGATGTTTGGAAACCTTCTCAAGGAAAGTGGATGTACCAATAGACTTGCAGATACCGCAAGTAATGCAATGATGAACACAGTAACTATCTTCTTGGGCCTCTCAGTTGGTTCAAAGATGGAAGCTTCAAAGTTCTTGCAGCTTAACACTCTTGGTATTCTCTTGCTTGGTGCTATTGCCTTCAGCGTTGGAACCGCAGGTGGTGTTCTTATTGCAAAACTCATGAACAAACTTGATCCTAAGCATCCTGTTAACCCACTCATTGGTAGTGCTGGAGTTTCTGCTGTTCCTATGGCAGCTAGAGTTTCCAGCAAGGTTGGTCAGGAAGCAGATCCACAAAACTTCCTCCTCATGCACGCTATGGGACCAAACGTTTCTGGTGTTATTGGAAGTGCTGTTGCTGCTGGTGTTCTTCTTGCTTGTGTTCCTATCATGGAACCTCTCATCAATGGACTCAGACCAGCTGTTGCTCTTCTGTAAGATTAGTGATAGACATCAAAAAAGGGTTGCCAAGCGCAACCCTTTTTTATTGAATAACAACCTCTAAATTACCACTGCACTAAGTCTTTTACGTCTACAGGAAGTCCAGTGGCAATGCTCTTATTTGCTGCAATACCAACCAAGGCCGATTTGATACCGTCTTTGTAGTCTGCAGCCCTGTGAAATTGATCATAAGGTGGGTTAGTAAGAAAAAGATCGTCTAAAAGAACTGGGTCACCACCTCCATGTCCTCCCGCTTTAGTTTCAACCTCCACTTCGTATGGAGCACCAAACATTGGACAGACACGAATCTTATGGAAAACAGTTGCACCCTCGTTCTCTTTGTCCCCACCTGCATTGATATATGGTTTCTCAAGAGCTGTGTACTCAATTCTTCCCTTGTCTCCATTTATACAAACGTTAAACCCTTCCCACGGCGAATAGGAGAACAAAGAATAAGACATTTGGGCACCGTTTTTGTATTTAACAATGACATTCATCGTGTCTTCAATAGAAATATCGTCTCTAAAAACACTTCTGTCTCTTATGTAGCCGCTATCCTCTTCTGCATCAAGATACAACGCCTTGAGTTTTGGATTATTCTCCATATCAATTGCAAATGGGTCGTTTTTTGCTGCTTCTGAGCCATGACATCTGTAATAGAACTTCTCAACTCCACGCTTTTCCGCAGCCTCTTTCCCGTAGAAATTCAGTGAACCAAGAGCAAAAACCTTCTCGGGCTCTGTATTCAGCCAGAAATTTACAAGGTCAAAATGATGCGTTGCCTTATGCACCAAAAGCCCTCCACTATTAACTTTACAGCTGTGCCATCTGCGATAGTAATCTGCACCATGAACAGTATTTAGCAACCATTCAAAATGAACTTGAAATGGCCTTCCAACAACGCCATCTCTAATGAGCTCTCTCATCTTTGTGTGGTATGGAGCATACCGATAATTAAAGGTAACTCTTACATGACGACCAGTGCGTTTTACTGCATCAATAATTCTTTGAGCCTTCTGCTCGTTGATGGTAATTGGCTTTTCTGTAATAACATCGCAACCTTTTTCCATAGCTCTAACTATGTAGTCATCATGGGTTCGGTCAACCGATGTAACAATAACTACATCTGGTTTGGTTTCTTCTATCATTTTCTCAAATTCATGAGGAAGATATTGTGGAACTTCCTTTGCACCCAAACCTTTAATTACAGAGTTTGCATAGCGCATTCTAGTTTCACTTAGATCACAAAAACCCACAATCTCATCTGTGTCTTTGTAGGTTGTAGCAATTGCCTCATAGTACATTCTAGCTCTTCCGCCAGTACCAACTTGCGCATAACGAGTTTTCTTCATTATTTTGCTCCTATGACCCCATTTTTAGCTTATTAGAGCCGTTGGTCAATATAATTTGCTAGCTTTTTCCAAAGCTTGTTGCATTGCCACTTCAAGTTCTTTTCTATATTCAGG
>CAVKHB010000075.1:0-6835 GCA_963656005.1 Coriobacteriaceae bacterium | reverse complement strand
AATAAGATCCTTAACAAGAAGAGGAACTTCACCAATAAGGTTTCCATCACCATCAATCTTGCAATCAAGAACCTTGCCATCAAGTCTAACCAAAACAGTCTCGCCTTCTACGTAGAAGCCACTGTTGGTGCTATCATCAAAGTCATCCTTCCTGCTAAAGAGTGTGAACTTATCCTTGTAAGGTCTGCCCTCATGGTTACAGAAGGTTGCACAGTTTCCACATTCATTACAGAAAGCATCCAAGTGGAGAATCTGGAACGGGTCTTCGCTTGCATCCGAGAATCTCATATCAATTGCAACGTTTGCACGGTTTGGACAAACATCAACACACTTGTTGCAATAGTAAGTACAATCCATACATCTACTTGCTTCTCTTTCTGCAAACTTCTCTACGCTACATGGGCTGTTGCAATCAAGGCAAATATGAGTCTTTCTGGCCTGAACGTCCTTGTAGAACTGCTCTTCAGCTTCCAAATAGTCCTCATCTTCAGCCTCGTCCTCTGGAAGATCCTTTCTGCAATCGCAAGAACTGCCCTCGTTGCAGCCTTCCTTATTACAACCTTCGCAAGAACTTGTATCATCACAGCCATTGCAACCTTCGCAATTTGGATCTGTAACTTCAGCATCCTTAACGGAGTCAAGAATCTTATCAATGGTAGCTTCAACCGCCTTTCTTGCAGAGGCAATACATCTGACAACCGTTGAAGGACCACTTTGGACATCACCAATGGCAAATACATCTTCAACTGGGCTTTCGTTTGTCTCTGCATTAACAATTGGCCAGCCCTTCTCGTTTACTGGAAGACCGTACCATGTAAGAGCCTGAGAGTCTGCGTGCTCACCAATAGCGGTGATAAGAACATCGCAGGCAAGTTCAACAACCTCTGCAGTCTCAACTGGTCTGCGTCTGCCACTGGCATCTGGCTCACCAAGCTCCATCTTAGTGCAAACCAATTTGCCATCACCAATACTCTTTGGATTAGCAAGGAAGACAAAATCAATGCCATCGGCCTTAGCCATCTTAAATTCATCGGGGTCAGCTGGCATCTCTTTCTG
Organism: Coriobacteriaceae bacterium; assembly: GCA_963656005.1. Taxonomy (GTDB): domain Bacteria; phylum Spirochaetota; class Spirochaetia; order Sphaerochaetales; family Sphaerochaetaceae; genus UBA9732. Next base: position 5,779 of record CAVKHB010000075.1, on the reverse strand, counting down.
GGTGCGTCTGTAGACCACTGTGACGTTTTCAACGCCCTCTGTGCGCTTTGCAGCTCTGGCGCTGTCCATTGCCGTGTTGCCACCGCCTGTGACCACCACGTTGCGGCCAAGCATGGAGGAAGCTTTTTCAGCCTTGAAGGCCTCCAAGAATTCAAGGGCGCCAATGACCTTTCCGTCGCCGGAGACCTTAATTTCGTTGTCTTTTTCGCTGCCAACTGCGTAGTAGATGTAGTCATAGCCAGCGTCCTTAAGAGCCTTAACTGTTACCTCTTCAGGCTTTACGCCGTAGTTGAACTTAACCCCGTGGCGAGCAACATGGTCAATGTCTGCCTGAACAGCCTTAGGATCAATTCTAAAATTAGGAATGATGTTGGCAACAACACCACCAGCATTTTCAGCCTTCTCAAAGATTGTTGTGTTAAATCCCGATTGAGCAAGGAAATATGCAGCGGATAGTCCTGCCGGGCCAGCACCAACAACGGCCGCCTTAATGTCCGACGGATTCTGTGGAGCCTCAAAGAACTTATCAAGATACTCATCCGTTCCCTTTTCAACAGCAATCTTCTTCATCTCTCTAATCTGAACTGCACCTTCATATTCCATTCTTGCGCAGTGGAACTGGCACTGATGGTCACAGATATTGCAAGTAATATTAGGAAGGGCATTTTCCTGGTAAATCACATCAAGAGCCTCAGCGTATCTGCCCTCACCAACTAACTCAATGTAATCAGGAATATTCTGATGAATTGGACAAGCCATCATACATGGAGAGACGTAGCAATCGAACAAAGGAAGGTCTCCTGCCACCTTAGCCTTAGCATCTCCACGGAACTCTTTTTGGGTGTAATAGCTGGTTCTAGCCTTCTGGCAAAGCTCCTCAACAGCCTTAGGATCAATGTCCTTTTTCCCCCATGTCTTGCTATTTTTTTCAAGGATATCGGCCATCTGGGCCATTCTTGCATATCCACCTGGCTTGAGCATATCTGTTGCCATGGTGATTGGTCTAATGCCCGTATCAAAGATATCTTGCACCGAATACACCGTACATCCGCCCGAATACGAGACAGGCAACTTGCCCTCAAACTCCGCGCTGAGCTTAGCTGCAACCTTGGTTGAAATTGGCAACAGCGCTCTTCCCGACATATACCTCTCATCCCCCGGAAGCACCTTCGCGTCATTGACGTTGCCAAGCGTATTTGTCAGCTTCACGCCAAAACCAAGCCCCTCCCTCTTTGCCAGCTCCACCAATCTGTGCAGCATTGCAATTGCATCGGGGTATTGGAGGTCATGCTCAAAGCTCTCCCTCTTCAGCACGACATGTCCAAACCCGATATCATCTAAAATAGCTCTTACTTCGTCATAACCCAAAAGTGTAGGATTGAGCTTAACAAAAGTATTAAGGTGCTTCTCTGTGAGCATGTAAGAACAAATTGCCTCAATCTCCTTTGGAGGGCAACCATGCATAGTAGAAATAGTAACGCCCTTGCAAATCACAGGACTAATCTTTTCAACCACAGCCTCAAGAGCCTTGCCACTCTTCTCAAGATCAGAGCCACAAAGAAGCTCATCACCTTCAACCATAGCCTTCAAAGAAGCCTTATACTGCTCAAAAAGTGGGCTCTTAGATGCATCCATCATATTATCTATATAAGTCTGCATCTTTGGCTGTTTAATGCCCTCGAGGTTATAACCAACACTCATGTTGAAAATGAAGTCTGGTTCATCAAATTTTCCGCTCAGGGCTGCCTGAATTGCATGAACTGCAAACCAAGCCTTCAAATACTCATCAAAAGCCTTCTCAAGAGTGTACTCCGTTGACCACTCAACGTTGTGCCCCTCATCTCTAGCATCAATACAAGGCTTTGCAATCTCAAGATGATCCATAATCTGAACCGTCTTAAGTTCCATAAATCTTCCACCAACCAAATATGCACTAACAATATTTTGTGCAAGCTGTGTATGTGGACCTGCTGCAGGTCCAAGTGGCGTAGCACATTTTTGGCCAAACACCTCAATAGAATGTCTTGCAGAAGGTTTATGGAAATTCTCCTTGCTTATCCCAAAAATAGTACCATGATTTCTATACTCAGAAAAAATTCTGTCCATCAGTTCCTCAAATGGAACTGGTCTCATACGATCACCCATGCTGGCTCTCCTTTTTTCACTTTGTTCTACCTTATATTCTAAACCATATCGGTTCAAAGTCAACCAGAAATGCAACAAAATGCAACACTTCAGTTACATATAATTCCTGTATTGGTTTGGTGTGATTGTTGCAAAGCCCTTGCAAAAGCCCTGACACAATCTTCTACTAATATCGCAATTTAATTAAATAAAATTTAGTTAAAACGCAAAACCAAGATTGGAAAATTAGATTTATATAAAATATATGGATTTTTCCTATTTACATCTAAAAAAACCTGTGCAATAATTAGTAGCGTTAAAAACATTGTACATTCAGCTATAAAGCTTATGGAGGACAAAAATGCTCATTAATTTGAACATGAACAAAGAAGTTAGAGCAAGGAACATCCAGCTTTGTAAGGAAAAGGGAATCATTCTCCCAACCTTCAAGCAAATGGTAGACCCATCAACAGTTCCTGCAGAGATTAAGGCAAAGCTCGCAAAGACTGGCCTTTGGGATGTAAACCCAGTAAACCTTTTCAGGATTACATGGAAGAATGAACCAGTTGAGAAAGGTGGCGGCTTTGGTGGAGTTAACTACATTGAAGTTCCAAAACAGCTTACAGGCGTAAAAGCTCACATTTATGCACTCGTTGGAAAGTACTTCCCAACCGGCGCACATAAGGTTGGAGCAACCTACTCCTGCTTGGCACCAGCTTTGGCAACAGGTAACTTTGATGCTCAGAATCAGCAGGCTGTATGGCCATCAACCGGTAACTACTGCCGCGGTGGTGCTTATAACAGCGCACTTTTGGGCTGCAAGTCCATTGCTATCCTTCCAGCAGAAATGTCACAGGAAAGATTCAACTGGCTCAAGACCGTTGCTGGTGAAGTCATTGCAACCCCAGGCTGTGAGTCAAACGTTAAGGAAATCTTTGACAAGTGCCACGAATTGGATGCTGAAAGAGGCAAACACATTGTTATTTTCAACCAGTTCGAACAGTTTGAAAACTATCTCTGGCACTACACCGTAACCGGTGCAGCAATCCTTGAAGTTCTTGAAAAGCTCGGCGTCAAGCCAGAGAACGTTCGCGGATATGCCTCATCAACAGGAAGCGGCGGAACCTTGGCAGCTGGCGACCACCTCAAGAAGGTCTACCCACACATGGTAATTGCAGCTGGTGAAGCAAAGCAGTGCCCAACCCTTCTCAGAAACGGCTTTGGTGGACATAGAATTGAAGGTATTGGCGACAAGCACGTACCATGGATCCACAACGTAAAGAATACTGACATGATTTGCTCTATTGATGACCAGGATTGTATGGACATTTACAGACTCTTCAACGAGCCAGCTGGTATCAAGTATCTCAAAGAGACTGTTGGCCTTACAGACAAGCAAATTGACGAGCTCCAGTACTTTGGTATTTCCGGTATTGGTAACACCCTCAGCGCAATCAAGATGGCTAAGTACTATGAAATGGACGAAGATGATGTTATCTTCACCATCTGCACAGACTCCTCAGTCATGTACAAAACCAGACTTGCAGAGCTTGACGAGCAGCAGGGCAAGTTCTCAGAGATGGAAGCTGCAAGAGTTCACAGCGGCGCCCTTCTCCACCAGAGCTATCAAGATGCTCTTGAACTTGGCTACTATGACAGACTCCGCATCCACAACCTCAAGTACTACACTTGGGTTGAGCAGCAGGGCAAGACCTACGAAGAGATTAACGCTCAGTGGTACGACAGAAACTACTGGACCTCAATCCCTCCAATGGCCGCTGAAATCGATAAGCTCATTGAAGACTTCAACAAAGAAGTTCTTGCCGACTGAGTCTTATAACTCAATTAAGGCTGCTCGTATGGGCAGCCTTTTTTGTTGAAGCCCAGCTTCAGCCGAGCTTCAACCCAGCTGTTGAAAACCAAATGTGTACTTAAAAGCGATTTTTTTGCCAAAAAAGTACACAAGTCTACTTAAAACACACTTTTTTGCAAAAAAAGTACACAAGGCCACTTTAACCTTAGCAAAACTGCTAAATCAGGAGTTAACCATGAAATTCAAATACGTTTGCATTGACTGTGGCAAAGAATTCTTCACAGACGAAGTAATTTACCAATGTCCAGAGTGCGCAGCCAAGTCAAAAGAGGGAGAATTCCCCCGTGGCTACCTCAAGGTCCTTTACGACAAGGAAGAACTTCAAAAACTCAAGGAAAAAGACCACGTTTCAATCTATGACTTCTTCCCCTACGAAGTTCCTAACAAAGAAGTTTACCCAATAGGAACAACCCCTATTGTTAGACCAATGCGCCTGAATAAGCAACTTGGGCTGGAAAATGTCTACTGCAAGATGGACGCATATTTACCATCGGGATCCTTTAAGGATAGGGCTAGCCAACTCATTGCCGCACAAGCAATAGCTCACAACACCAAGAAGATTGCGCTGGCCTCAACTGGCAATGCGGGTGCAGCCATGAGTTGTGCGGGTGCAGCCTACGGACTGGATATAATCCTCTTTGTCCCAAAGACGGCCCCAATCAATAAGCTGATGCAAAGCGTGCTGTATGGCGCAACGGTGGTTCCAGTTGACGGAACCTATGACGATGCCTTCCTCCTGTCTATCGCCTACACGAAGCATTTTGGCGGAATCAATAGAAATACCGCCTACAACCCAATGACCATTGAAGGCAAAAAGAGCATCTCCATTGAGCTTTTTGAGCAGCTCGGCCGCAGGATTCCGGATATTGTCTACGTCCCAGTTGGCGATGGCTGCATCATAAGTGGCGTCTACAAGGGCTTCTACGACCTCATGCAGGCAGGCCTCACGGACCATATACCGCATATCGTCTGTGCCCAAAGCGAGAAATCGAACGCCATCAGCCAGGCCTTCGCAACCGGCCAGTTCAAGTCCATTGAAGCCTCCACTCGCGCCGATTCCATTTCCGTGGACATCCCCGCCAGTGGCCGCATGGCAGTGCAATACCTCAAGACCTACGACGGCTGGTGCACACAGGTCACCGAGCAAGAAATCTTGGACGCCCAAATGAAGCTCGTCCACGACAGCGGCATCTTCGTGGAGCCCGCCAGCGCCACCGCATGGGCCGCACTTGAAAAAGACAGCTCCATGCTCAAGAATCGCTTTGGCTCCAAGACCGATATCTGTGTGCTTCTCACCGGCATAGGTTTCAAGGACATGGCCGTCTTTGATGGCCGCGTTACTATGCCCCAGCCAATTGCCAACAGTGAACAAGCTGTTATTGACCGCTTCAAGTGTTAGTTAGTATATTTAAGGTGGTCTGCAAAGTGCGTTGCACGGTGGTTTGCCCTTAAGGCTTTAGGGCTTAGGCTTAAGCTTAGGATTAAAGCTTGGGCTTAAGGCTTAGGCTTAAAGCTTAGGCTTAAAGCTTAGGCTTAAAGCTTAGACTTAAAGCACCCACCCAGGCAAGACCGGCAACAGGCCACAAATATCCACAAAGGAGATGACTTATGGATAAATTACTGATTGGACTTGGAATTGGACTATTAGTTGCAATAATTGTATACATCTGGCAGAGCATATCGAAAAAGGACATAGAGAAAGCCTCCAAAGATGAAATTGCAAGGCTAAAAGGCCTATTGGCCGACAGAATGGACATTGAATCGGCCGGATTAACAAAGCTC
>CAVKHB010000074.1:0-6883 GCA_963656005.1 Coriobacteriaceae bacterium | reverse complement strand
ATCCACCAGCTTTAACGTGTTTTCAACACGGCTTCTCCACCACGCAAAGTCATCCTTTTCATGTTCCTTCCAGTCGTAGACCGGATTTCCCCACAATTGGCCTGTTGGTGTGAAGGCATCTGGTGGACAGCCTGCAAGGGCCGTTTGGTTGCCATGAGCGTCAAACTTAAAGAGTTTTCTATTCACCCAAACATCCACGCTATCACTTGCGGCAAAGATGGGTAAATCCCCCACAATTTGAATCCCGATACTATTAGCAAATTCATGCAGAGAGTTCCATTGTGTAAAGAAGAAATATTGGAGAGCTTTGGTTACTTCAATATTGGTTGAAAGTTCCTTAGTCCATTTAGCTATGGCAGCTTTTTTTCTGTTTTTGATATCATCGGGCCAGAGAAACCAGCGTGAATCGTTGAAGTGGTTTGTCAGGCTTTGGTATAGGGCATAGTCATCTAGCCACCAAGCGTTCTCCGCGCAAAAGGTTACGAAATCCGGGTCTGAGCCATGTTTTTGGATGAATTGTTCAGCTATCTTTCCTAAGTGGGATAGTTTGTGCTTAAAAACAGAAGGGTAGTCAACCCTTGCAAAAGGATCTTCGCATGGATCTGGATAGTCAAGAGAGATATCGGAGAACAGAGTGTTTAAAGACCTCAGGTCTATAAGAAGCTCGTTACCTGCAAAGCAGGAGCGAGAGGAATAAGGGGAAGCTCCGTATCCTGTAGGTCCAAGAGGTAAAATTTGCCAAAGATGAATGCCCGCTTGGGACATGAGTTTAAGAATTTTTCTTGCTTCAATTCCTAAATCGCCAATTCCATAAGGAGATGGAAACGATGTGGGATGAAGTAAAACACCACAAAGTCGTTTAGTTTCTTGCATGCTTGAGACTATATACCATAAGGTAGTTTTTTTCCATATCCTTGTTGTTAATTCGCGTAATTTGGGTTATAATAAGAACATGGCTTCAGATGTTAAAACCGAGTTCCAAATTGGCGAGCACGTTGTTTATCCTTTACAAGGTGTAGGTGTTATCAAGGATATTAAAGAACGAATAGTTCGTAATGCTCCAGTTCTCTATTACGTAATCTATATTGATATTTCGGACATGATTGTCAGCATTCCAGTTGATAAAGTTCATGACTCTGGAGTTAGAGCTATTGTTCCCAAAGAAACTGCTCTTCAGGCTTTGGAAAGCATTTCTGCTAAGTACGAGCCAATTGCTGTTGATTGGAAGGCTCGCTACCAAATGAACGTTGATTTAATCAAAGAAGGTTCAATATTCTCAATAGCTAAGGTTGTTCAAGGTTTGTACCATAGAAGCAAGGTCAAAGAGCTTCCTGTTCAAGAAAGGAAACTCTATGACAACGCTATTAGACTTCTAATAGATGAATGCTCCTACGCCTTAGACAGAGATCCTAAAGAAATAGAAAAAACTATTTTCAGTTGTTTGGAGAAGTGATTTCAATGCGCCATGCCGTTATTGTAACCGCGGCAGGCTCTTCTAGCCGCTTTAATAATTTCCTTGATTCTCATAGTGATTCTCTTGGTGTGAAGAAAGAGTTCATTAAGGTACAAGACGAGACTATTTTGTCCAAAGCTATCAAACCTTTTTTGCTTGTAGATGACCTTGTTGCCGTTGTTGTTACCTATAAAGAAGAATTTTTTGATGAGACCATAGATTGCCTAAGACAAATTAATATTCCAGAAAAAATCAAATCTTTTTTGGTCAAAGGGGGAGCAACTAGGCAGGAGAGTGTTTTTAACGCTCTTCAATTTCTTGATGAAGAAGTTAAGGACCTAGATTTAGTTAGTATTCATGATGGAGCAAGACCATTTATTACAAAAGCTCTTATTGAGAATTGCCTTGAAGTTGCAGCTGAAGTAGGTGGTGCTGTTCCAGCTCTTCCTATGAGCGATACTTTGGTTAAAGTAGAAAATGGAAAGATTATTGGAAGTCTTGACCGAGCAAAAGTTTTTAGTGTTCAAACCCCTCAAACCTTCCGTTTTCCTGAAATCTATAAGGCTCATCTTGCTGCAAGAAACAAGGCAAACGATGGCCTAATTTATACAGATGACACTCAAATTTTCACAGATTATGGTTTAGAGGTAGCTATTGTAAAGGGCGACCCCAAAAATATAAAGATTACCTATCCAAGGGATTTGGAGAAGCTATGAGAGTTGGAACTGGTTGGGATTTGCATAAACTTGATGTTGACAGAAAACTCGTTTTAGGCGGGGTTGTCATTCCTTCAGAAAAAGGTTGTGTTGGGCATTCGGATGGGGATGCTTTAATTCATGCAATCATTGATGCTCTTCTTGGTGCCTGTGGACTAGAGGACATTGGCACTCTTTTTCCTGATACAGATCCAACATATAAGGATGCTGACTCAGCTACACTCTTAAGACAAGTGGTTTCTAAAATAAAAGCACTGGGCTTTAGTATTTTTAACGTTGATACCACTGTTATTTTGCAAACTCCAAAACTTGGCTCCTACAAGGCTCAAATAAAACAACGGCTTTCTGAACTTCTTGGAATAGATTGTAGCCTAGTTGGAGTTAAAGCAAAGACTGCTGAAGGTCTTCTTTGCGAATTAGGACAAGGGGATGCTGTTATTGCACAGGCCGTTGTTTTGGTAGATTAATTCTGACCTATTTCTTAAAACCGTATATTTCTCAAATCTTTGAACGGATGAATGTCCAGTGGATTTGATTGCCAGCCTTCAATTAAATCGTTTCTGACAAAGTTCGTTGCAAACGCAGTTGAAACTGGAATTACAACGCCATCGTCTAGTAAAATCTTTTCAGCCTGCTGCAAGAGGCTGGTGCGGGTAACTTCATCTGCGTTTTGAGCAAGTTCAATAACCTTATCAAATTCAGCATTTGAGTAATTTGCAAGATTGTAAGAGCTAGAAGATTCAAACAGGCTCAAGAAGGCCATTGGGTCAAAGTAGTCGCCAATCCAAGTCATTGTACAGAAATCAAACGGATTTTCCTCTGGATTTGAGGCATATACCGATACTGGAACAGTGTTAAGCGTGACGGTGATTCCTAAGGTCTTTGACCAAATTTCAGCAATAAGCTCAGCGGCTGTAGCATTCTGAGAACCCCTAGTAATTCCTATGCTAATCATTGGGAGGCCTTCTCCGTATGGATAACCACCTTTCTCTAAAAGTTCAACAGTTTCTTCGCTTAAATCTGCAGAAACATCGCTTTGCGGTACAAGGGAATCTGACTTCATCAATGTTCCCTGTATGTAACGAATGATGTCCCAAGGAATAAGAGAAATTAGAGCCTGCCTTATGTATGGGTTTGAATATGCACCTTCTTTAGCGCTGAAATAAAAGAAAGTAGTTGCATAGAGCCTTGAAATCACCATGTAGTCCGATGCTTCTTGCACAGCAGCCATAGACCACTGAATTTCTCCTGCTTGGAAACTTGAATTAAAATCAGAGCCAAGAATTATCTCAACACTGTCGTTTTTTACTTCTCCCCAGTAGTGTTTATTTTTTTCAAGAACTATATTGCTTTCATTTTGACTTACCAAAACGTAGGCGCCACTGTAGCTTGAAATATCTTTTATTGCCGCCAAACACGGTTGACAAAGAAGACTTGGAAGGTAAGAAACTGCATGAATAAGTTTAACTACCAAGGTGTGATCATCGGGGGTTTCTAGGTCTAAGGATCCATCTTCTTTTCTTGCAACAAAATTTAAGTTGCTGGCCAAAGGGCCGCCAAGAAGATAGTTCCAGGACTCAACAAAAGTCTGGGATGTGATAGCTTTTCCATCTGAGAAGGATGCATTTTTCAAATAGAAAGTCCATGTCAGGCCATCGTTTGAGACTTCATGACTTTCTGCCAAGGCATATTCTGCTTCACTTGTACTACCACTGTAAGAAAAAAGTCCGTCGTATAAATTTTGCATTATGACAATACTATTGCTATCTGAGGCAGTATAAGGATTGAGACTTATTGTTTCCTCTCCAGGGTCAAGTCCAATCTTTATGACTTCTCTTTGAGCGCTAGCCATGAGAAGGGCTGGGATAAGCAGCATTATCAGAACAACAAATTTTTTCATACTTCAAGGGCAAGTCTAATCCAAAATGGCTTTTATCTCAACAAGTATCTGGGATTGTGTTATGATGAGGACATGAACATTATTCTTTTTAATGAATATCCAAACGATGGTTTTATTCCAGTTGCTGACGAACGAGCAAAACATATAGTTGAAATTCTTAAGCTCAAAGTTGGTGATGAGTTTCGTATGGGCATTGTCAATCAAAGTGAAGGGAAGGCTAAGGTAGAAGCTATTAGCTTAGAGGGTGTTAAGATTTCGTATGAGTCAATTTCAAGCCCTGAACTATACCCAGTGACACTCTTGTGTGCGCAAGTTAGACCAATATGCATGAAGAGAATTCTCAGAGAGGCTGTTAGTCTTGGCGTAGGACGTATTATTCTTACTGGTTCCGATACCGGTGAAAAATCGTATCTTTCAAGCAATCTCTACAAAACGGATGAGTATAAAGAATATCTTTTAGATGGGGCAATGCAGTCCTCTCATGCAGGGATACCCCAAGTTTTTTTCACAAATAGCGTTGATGGGGCATTAAATCTAATTAAAGATATCGGGATGAAAGAGGATGAGAAGTGCTCTCTAATAGTTTTAGATAACGTGGTGGGGGCAGTGCCTCTTAGCACAAGTGCAATCAAGAAAAGTGCTGTCTTGGCAATTGGCCCTGAGCGTGGATGGTCGCAGCGGGAGCGCAATTTGTTTGTTGCAAATGGCTTTGCCCCAATGCTTTTGGGCTCGCGCGTGCTACGAACCGAGACTGCCTGTAGCGCTGGCGTTGCCGTCTTGTTATCTCGAATGAAATTTTTGTGATAAAGCGCGGACAATCTGATATAATTGGGCTAGGTTATCCTGTGGGAGGGAAAGCAAATGGCCATATGCGTAAAAAGCGAGATAGGAAAACTCAAGAAAGTTCTTATTCATAGACCCGGTGGTGAGCTGGAGCATTTGACCCCGGAATATCTTTCAACGCTGTTGTTTGACGATATTCCTTATCTGAAACGCGCTCAAATTGAGCACGATTCGTTTGCCCAGACCCTACGTGATTGCGGGGTGGAGGTTGTTTATCTCTGTGACCTCGTGACTCAGGCTCTGGATACGGATCCAGATGTAAAAAAGCAATTTATTCGCGAATTTCTGCTGAATGCGGGCAATCGTGTTTTAGGGCGTGAAAAGGAGCTCTACAAGAAACTTCTTGACCTTCCAAATACCAAGGACATGGTTCTCAAAACCATGCAGGGCGTTCTTGACACCGGTTTCGATTTCAAAAAGAGTAATCCGCTTTTGAATTTGACACGTACCAAAGCAGGCTTTTTGATTGACCCCATCCCTAATCTCTACTTCACGCGTGATCCTATGGCGTCTATTGGCAACGGGGCAAGTCTCAATCACATGTCATCGGTCACCCGCAATCGCGAAACGCTTTACATGAAATACGTCTTCGATTTTCATCCCGATTTCAAGGGCAAGGTCAAGAAATATTACAATCCCCTTTGTCCGTACAGCATTGAAGGGGGCGATATTCACAATTTGAGCGCAGAAACGCTAGCAATTGGGCTTAGTGAACGAACCTGCGCTGAAGCAATTGAGCTTTTGGCCAAAAACATCTTTGCAGACGAAGAAAGCACAATCAAAAATATTCTCGCCATAGATATTCCAAACACAAGGGCCTTCATGCATCTAGATACCGTTCTAACGCAAGCGGACACCAATGTTTTTATTGTTCACCCTGGAATCCTAGATAATGTAAAAGTCTACCGAGTTTTCCCTGGCGCAAAGGGAAATATTAAAGCAGAGGCTATAAAAGGCAGTCTCGAATCTATCTTCTGCCGTTTCCTTCAACTAGACAATGTTAAATTCATCAAATGTGGTGGCAACAGTGCCATAGCTGCAGAGCGAGAACAGTGGAACGATGGTTCCAACGCCCTTTGTGTAGAGCCAGGCAAAGTCATAGTTTACGATAGAAACACCATTACAAATTCCATTTTAAGGGATAACGGGCTTCAGACTCTTGAGATTGCAAGCTCAGAATTGTCTCGGGGAAGAGGTGGCCCAAGGTGTATGAGCATGCCTTTGGAAAGAGATTAAGAAACGTCAAATATGTGATAAATCGCCAGTTTAAAATTGTCAAATATGTGACAAATGAGGCTTTACAAATTGTCAAATATGTGACATCATTTTTGTAATGATATACAAGAGAAAGATTTACGAAAAACTACTTGATTGGAAGGAAAACTGGGCTAATAGACGGGCTCTTCTTGTTCAGGGAGCCCGCAGAATTGGTAAGTCTACCATTGTCGAAGAATTTGCAAAAAAAGAATACAAATCTTATCTCCTTGTCAATTTCCAGTCGGATAAAAGGAAAGTAGAAGCGTTTTTTAACGACCTTTCTTCGCTTGATGATTTTTTTAGAAATATTTCACTTGCGTATGGAATTAAGCTATATGAAGGAGAGAGTTTAATTGTTTTTGACGAGATTCAACAGTTTCCAACTGCAAGAGAGTCAATAAAACAACTTGTTTTGGATGGACGTTATCATTACATAGAGACAGGTTCCTTAATATCTCTGCGGCACAATGTTGAAAAAATTCTTATTCCTAGTGAGGAAAGAATTATCAATATGTACCCAATGGATTTTGAAGAATTCCTTTGGGCTATAGGAGATGATGTTACTGCAGGCTATATAAAGGAAAATTTTAAAACTGAAAAACCTTTTGGTGATGCAATTCATAGGATTATTATGAAGAAGTTCAGAACCTATCTTGCTGTGGGAGGTATGCCTGAGGCTGTTAATGAATTTATTGCTACTAATAATTATGAGAG
>CAVKHB010000073.1:5675-6943 GCA_963656005.1 Coriobacteriaceae bacterium | reverse complement strand
TCTATAACCTTAAAATCATTCATACTTTAATATTATCGGATGTAGAAACTTTTATCTATTTGTTTTGTTCTATAACTTGGAAATGTGTGCTTGTATGAAAAAAGCGAATACAGTAACATACCGTGATACAAATTTAAGTCATGAGAGGTTAAATTATGGCAAACAGATCTGGAAAATCTTCAGGTGAAGGAATTATTAAATTAGCTAACGTCCTTCAGGTAGTTTTATCTATCCTTTGCGTTCTTGGCGGTGGCATTTTGATTGCTGCTGGTGTTATGACAAATAATTATTCTACAGAATTTAATCAGGTTGGTATCCCTCAAACAGGTACAACTCTGATTGTTGGTGGAATTCTTGTCATTGTTTTAGGTCTCATTTTTGTTGCAATAGATGTAATGTTCTTGAGATGTTATGGCGAGATTGCCGTAGACCTTCACTGCATTAGAAATTCTAATGCCACTCTTGCAGAGTTCGTAGACAGAGCCGATATCGCAAGACGCAACAAAGAACAGCAGTAATTCTTCTTTTTGCAAAGCTTTTTAGAAGATGGAGCAAAGAGAAGTTCAGGGCATTTGCTATTGTCTCATTAGAAAGAAGGGGATGCGAAAGGTTCACCTTAGAATTGGCAACGAGGGACAAGTTGTAGTTTCTGCTCCTTATTGGGTTAAGATCTCAAGTTGTAGTTTCTGCTCCTTATTGGGTTCAAATCTCCGATATTGAAAAATTTGTCGTAAAGTGTAGAGGTATGATTGAAAGGGTAGAAAAGACTGTTCCTACCCATTCTTATGATACTGGAGACAGTATTCTTCTTCTTGGAAAACCTCGCAATTTAGAGATTATTGAGACGTCCAAATTAAAGAAAACAATGGCTCAATATTGCATAGAAGATGAAAAAATTGTTATGTATGTTGGGTCTAAGGATATCGAACTAATAAAACAAGCTATCAAGCAAATGTACGTAAACACGGTTGCAGAGGTGCTTGCAAGTAGGGTTCCGTATTGGGCAAATGCAGTGCAGGCGGGCAAGATTGCATGCTATGGTGTGAATAGAGCCAAGACAAAATGGGGTGTTTGTTATACCAAAGAGAGGCGCCTGTATCTTAGCTATATGTGTGCAATTTTGCCCTACGAGTTGATTGATATGACAGTATTACATGAGGTTTGCCATTTAAGAGAAAACGGACATGGGCCTGCTTTTTGGGCTTTGATGAAAAGTCAAATGCCAGATCTAGAGAAAAGAAAAGCCCAACTTAGAGAACTTTCCAAGC
>CAVKHB010000073.1:0-5636 GCA_963656005.1 Coriobacteriaceae bacterium | reverse complement strand
AGGTTTTTGCAAAAACCTACAAAAATTACTTAATTATTGCAAGTAAATGTTTGACAAAGTCGTAAGTTCTTTTTGCAGAACTAATGGAAACCTTTTCGTTCGTGGAGTGGATATCAACTAGGTTTGGTCCAATAGAAACACTGTCCATTCCAGGAATCTTGCTACTTATGACTCCACATTCAAGGCCTGCATGAATTGCCGTGACAATAGGCTTTTTGCCCGTGTTTTCTTCGTAGGCTTTTGCACAGAAAGCAGCTAATTTGGAGTTTGGATCTGGGGTCCAAGAAGGGTAGCCATCGCCAATTTTGTAATTAAATCCAAAAGCCGATACTATCGTGGCAATTTTCTTTACAAGATAGTCTTTTGCGCTATCAATATTGCTTCTTATGCTAAGCTCTAAATGAGAATTTCCGTCTTCCGACACACGAACAATAGCAAGGTTGTTGGAGGTTTCAACAATACCAGGGAGAGCTTTACTCATTGTAAAGACCCCGTGAGGAAGTGCAAACAAAAGCCCTGCAAGGTTCATTGAGGAGGTAACAGAAAGAGCCTTGTCCGCGGTAAAGTTCTCCAATTCTTCATATTTTACAAAGAGGTTTGGCTCTTCGATTTTGTTTTCAAATTTTAGTGCTGTTGCTACATTTTCAATTGTTTGTTTTACGGTACAAAGATTGTTTTCTTTAACAAGAATTGTGCATTCACAAGTAGAAGGGATTACATTTCTTCTTGTCCCCCCATTAAAAGAGGCAATGGAAAATTGGCAACCAACATTACCTATTTCAGAAAGGATTCTTGCCATGGCGCAAACGGCATTTAGTCTTTGAAGATGGATATCGCCACCACTATGACCACCTTTTAGACCTCCAATGGTTAATTTAACAGGCTTCCAGCCTTTCTTCACAGGGCAAGTCTCTAGAATTGTGTCTGATACCAAGTCAACACCACCAGCGCAACCAATATAGATAATTCCTTCTTCTTCACTATCTAGGTTAATAAGCTTCTTGCTTTTAATAAGAGAACCATCAAGGCCAAAGGCGCCATCCATGCCGGTTTCTTCTGAGAAGGTGAAAATTGCTTCAAGTGGGCCATGTTTGCTTTCTTTGTCGGTGAAGATTGCCATTGTTATAGCAACACCAATGCCATCGTCTGCCCCAAGACTGGTTTCTTTTGCCTTCAACCAATCCCCGTCAATTTCTGTTTCTATTGAATCTTTTGTGAAATCGTGCTTACTTCCAGGAACTTTAACACATACCATGTCCATGTGGCCTTGAAGAGCAACAGAAGGACGGTCTTCATATCCTTTTGTTGCAGGAACTCTTGCAATTATGTTTCCCGCTTCGTCTCTTTGAGCCTCAATTCCGTTTTCTTTTGCCCAAGAAAGAAGGTATTGCCTCATTCCTTCCTCGTTTCCCGATTCTCTTGGAATTTTACAAATTTGATCAAAGTACTCAAACAAATCCATCATTTTCTCCTTTTCCCTTTAATGAAAACAGCAACTGCATTGAAGTCTTCATCAAAAACCGAGATATTTGCCAAGTGGCCCTTTTTTATTATCCCGATTTCTTTAAATCCGTATATATTAGCTGGATTTTTGGTTGCCATATCTACAACTTTCTCTTTATTTACTCCCCAAGAGGAAAGATTCGCAACCGCTTTGTTTAAGGTTAGGGCAGAGCCACACAAAAGCTCTGGTTTTTCTGCATTAACAAACGCTCCTCTTTCTCCTAGAAGAACATGTAACCCGTTTGCCATAAAGGTTCCGTCCCCCAAAGAAGTTGGTTTTAGACTATCTGTAATTAGCACAACCTTTCCAGCAGGTTTTGATTGTGCAACATATTTAACAAGGTCTTTGTTTACATGAACACCATCTGCAATTAGCTCACAAGAGAAGCGGTCATCTATCAATGCAGCGCCCGAAACGGCGGGATCTCTATGGCCAATACTTGGCATTGCGTTGAACATATGCGTTGCATGTTTTATGCCTAAAGCCACCCCTTCTTCTGCTTGTGCATAGGTTGCATTTGTATGTCCTGCCAATAAAACAATGTTCTCTTTTTGCGCTATACTTGCAATTTTTTCAATGTTATTTAGTTCTGGGGCTACTGTCATGCAAACAAGGTGACCTTTGCAGGTCTCTATAAAGTCTTTAAATATTTCCTCGTTTGGTTCTGAAATTGATGCTGGATCCTGTGCTCCTGCCTTAAGCGGAGAAAGGAAAGGCCCTTCAAAGTTTATGCCAAGAATTGTGGCTCCTTTTTCTTTCCCCAAAGCCTTTAAAACAGCCAAGGCTTCAGTTTTCATTTTTTGTGGTCTTCCTGCATAGAGAGTTGGAAGAAAGCCCGTTACACCAAAGGAGGCAAGAACTTCAGACATCTTTAAGATTGATTCTTCTGTTCCATCCTCTGTGCCGTAACCTCCAATTCCATGAAGGTGGGTGTCAATAAGACCCGCTGTGACCGTTAGACCTTTTGCCTCGTAAAAGTCATCTGCTTCATGTCTTTGTGCATCATAATCATCCATATCAAAGACATCCGATATACGACCCTCATGTGAAATTAGAATTCCACAATTTGGTTTTGTTGTGCTGTCAGATATTAGTTTTGCGTTTTTTATCAAAAGGGCGTTTCTCATACCTATAGTATAGCAGTGAGCCGACCTTCAAGCAATTATGTACTTTTTGCAAAATATTTGACGGCAGAAAAAAAACGTGATAACATGTAAGATAACCCAATTTTCGATGAATGATATTGGGGTTTTTTTATGAGTGGAGGTTTTAAAACCTCATAGGAGACCAAAATTGAATCGCGAAGCTATTCCATCAATACATTTTTATGACCAAGATTTTGTTGATCTCTATGACAGATCTTGGGTATGGATTGATGAATTTTGGAAGAAAGGAACGGAAGAAAACGGGTTTACTGGAAGCTACGTTTCCTACAACGATCAAAAGAGTTTTGATTTGTTTAATTGTTGTTTATCCTCTTTGTTTCTAAATTATAGCAACCAAACTTATTCTCCTTTTGACATGATAGATTTCTTTTATTCTAAGCAAGAACCAAATGGGGCTATAAGGGCTCAATATAGTGTTGAAGATGGATCTCCTATTCTTTCCGAAGACAACCCAGAAGGTGTTGTTCTTCCTCTTTTTGCCTATGTTGAATTCTTGTTTTATCATAAGATTGGAAATAAAAAGAGATTAAAGGACGTTGTTCCTATTCTTGAGAATTACTTTAACTGGGTTAAGGAAAGATTCCAAAAAGAAAATGGGCTTTTCTCTGTTCCAATAAGTGCCTGTCTTACTGGGAATGTGCCTCGTGAGAAAACGGTGTTTCCCGTAGATTTTAATACTCTTATGGCGCTTAATGCTCTATATATGTCTAATATTGGGGACATCTTAAATGATAAGGAACTAAGCTTTAGGTATAAGAGACTGTACTTTGCTCTCAAGACAAGAATAAACAATCTAATGTGGGATTCTGATACAGGTTTTTATCATGATTTGGATGCGCAAGAGCAGCGTTTACCTCTTAAGATGATTGGAGCCTATTGGACGCTTCTTGCGGAAATTCCAAATGATGAGCGAGCAGCAAGAATGGTTGAATACCTTAAAGATCCAAACAGTTTTGGTTCAGATAATCCGTTCCCGAGTGTTAGTGTAGATTCTCCTTGTTATAATGAAAATGTTCAGGGGTATTGTGGAGCGGTAATTCCTTCAAACATTTACTGTGTGGTAAAAGGTCTTGAGAAATATGGCGAGAATGTATTTGCCCGTGAATGTGCAATCAGACACGTCTATTTTATGCTGGACACTTTGCATCCAGGAGAAGACGTTCAAGGAGATGTTTGGGAGGCATATCTTCCAAATAAAGAAGGAACCCCAGCTCCTGTTCAAACAGCTAATGGAGAAGTTTTCCCTCGTAAGAAGTTTTTACCTCAAGTTTGTCTTGTAACTATTACCATGATGATTGAGGACATCATTGGTCTTGATGTTTCTCTTCCAAGAAAGACCGTCTATTGGATGGTTCCAAATCTTGAAGTTATGGGTATTGAAAATCTTTCTCTAAAGAGAAATCTCATTACAATCTTGAGCAACAAGAATGCAAGAGGGTGGGAGATTAGGCTTGAAAGCGAGAAACTTTATTACTTCACAATCGAGATTCTTGATGAAAAGAAAAAGAAGACACTTCCTATTCCAAGTGGAAAGTGCTCCATGCTTATAGACAAGCTTTAATATTACAATTAACTAATGGCGGAAAATAATGAGTTGGATTGGTAAGATAATTGGTGGGACTATAGGGTTTTTCCTCGGTGGTCCTTTGGGCATGATTGCCGGTGCCGTTTTTGGGCATATGTTAGATAAGAGTTCGGAAATGTCGGGAGACGGAGACAACCAATCTTATTCAAACGATGGCTCAAAAGGTCAGTCTAATGGCTATTCTAAATACTATTTCTTCAATACCGGCTATGGAAAGTCTCAAATGGTCTTTTTTGTTGGGTGCTTTTCTATGCTTGCAAAGTTGGCTTCCGCAGATGGTACTGTCAGCGAAAACGCAAAGAGAAAGATTCAGGAGTTCATGATTAATGACCTTCATTTGGTGGGGTCAAGCTATAACAACGCTGTTAATATTTTCAATCAAGCCCTCAATCAAAACAGTACCTTTGAAGGCCTTGTAACTCAATTTTATGCGAGCTTTAAAAATTCTCCGTCAATTTTGCAATTGATGATTGATATTTTTTACCGTGTGGCTTACGCGGACTCTGTCATTTCTAAAAGAGAAGAGGAAATGATTGAATATGCGGCAGGAGTTTTCCAAATTCCACAGAGTATACTAGATAGCATTCGTAGAAAGTATGGAATTAAAAATGCCCCTTCAAAGGCTTATGCTGTGCTTGGATTAAAAGAAGATGCTAGTGATGCTGAGATTAAGAAGGCCTACAGAAAACTTATACTTGAATTCCACCCTGATACAGTTGCTTCAAAAGGTATGGCCGATGAATTTAAAGATTATGCCACAAAGCGTTTCCGTGAAATTCAAGAGGCCTATGAGCAGATTTCAAAAGAACGTGGTATTAAATAAAGTTTAACACTTTTCTATAAAACCATTAAACTTTTTTTAACACTTTTCTATAAAACCATTAAATTTTGTTTTACATTTTTCTTTTTTCGCTGTATTCTTTAACTATGGAACAGATAAAAGAAACCTTAAAACAAATAATTGTGGACAACCAAGAAAGTCTTCCCTTTCCTTTAATTAAAAGAGATTTGGATATAGAAAGAATCCCAAAGAAAGCAACTATTGTTCTTGGGGTACGACGTTGTGGAAAGACCTCTTTGCTTCTTGAGTATCTAGGAACCTTATTAAAGCAGGGGCTTGATAGATCTTGTATTTGTCATATTGATTTCTCTGATGACAGATTGTTGTCTATTAATGAACAAGAGCCTGCAATTGTTGCAGATGCTTATTATGAATTGTTTCCAGAAAACCACAACAAGACGGTTTATTTTCTTTTTGATGAGATTCATCATTTACACAATTGGGAGTTTTTGGTGAACAGGCTTCAAAATACTGAAAATTGTGAAGTTAATGTTACTGGATCAAGTTCTAAATTATTGTTAAATGAAACCTCTAGTGTTC